>JAZKZU010000215.1:0-13510 GCA_045612825.1 Eubacteriales bacterium | reverse complement strand
CATATATTATGTTATTATATCATTTGTATCAAAATCTTTCAATCATAAACGGAAGAAAAAATTGTCAGCAGATAAATTTTTCTGTAACTATTTTGAAACTTTTTTGAAATACTTCTTTTATTTTATAAAAAAATAGTGTATAATGTAAAAGTTAAAAAATAATTGAGGTGTTAAAGCATGGAAAACCTTAACGGAAAGCGATTGGCGATTGGCATTAATCCGGTCAGCGAATTGCTCCGTAGCGGCAATCCCGTGGATCGATTATACGTTTGTAAAAGTAAGACCGCTCCGCAAATTGCCCGTATTATAGAAAAAGCAAAAAAACAAAATATACCTATCGTTTTCTCTGATACCGTAAGATTGGACAAGCTGTGTGATGGTGCAAATCATCAGGGCGTTATTGCCATGTGTGCGGAAAAGGAATATTGTGATGTGGATGATATTCTGGATTACGCCGCACAACGCAATGAAAAGCCGTTTATTATTATTCTTGATGAATTAAAGGATCCGCACAATTTCGGCGCGATTATCCGAAGTGCTGATGGTGCGGGTGCCCACGGCATCATTGTTGCCAAGCGAGGAAATGCTCCCTTGTCTGAAACGGTATCCAAAACATCGGCGGGCGCCTTGGAATATGTTCGCATTGCCCGAGTTTCCAATTTGGCTTCCACCATTGATGCGCTGAAAAAGAAAGGGGTATGGATTTTCGGAACATCCGATAAAGCATCGGAAACCTATACCGATACGGATTTTGACCTCCCCTGTGCCCTGATCATTGGCGACGAGGGATTCGGTATCGGTCGCCTGCTTAGCGAAAAATGCGATTTTTTAATTAATATTCCCATGTGCGGACACGTCAGTTCGTTGAATGCATCGGTTGCGGCCGGTGTGGTGATGTATGAAGTGTTGCGCCAAAGAGAAGTAAAAAACAGATGATAAAGGAGTACCGTTATGTCTGATAAAGAATTCTTTGATTCCATTCTCGGCGATATCTGGTCCACCTCCAATAAAACGGCTTCCGAAGGCTCTGATAAATTCAAAACTTCAGATTTTCAGCTGGATGATATTTTAAAAGAGTTCGGAGTTGTCGACGAAAAGCCCAAAAAAGAGGTGCAAAAGCATAATACATATGCCGATGATTTCCTGTCTAACAATAGAAGCGGCGATATTTGGGATGATATGCTCAAAGATCTTTCGGCTGAAAAACCGAAAGCAGCTACCCCTCAGGTTAGCGTAGAGCCCGAAAAGACGGTTGCGGTTCCCGTGCAGGAATCTGCGCCCGTTGTAAAACATGAGGTTGTCCGTGCGGTCGAGCCGACCATTGATCCGGTACTGGCTAAGGAAAAGGAAGAAGCCCGAAATTATGTTGCTGAACTGTTCAGTGATAATTCCCCCGTTGCTCTGTCCGGAGAGGCGGCTCCTGTTGCTGTGCAGGCGGAAAAACAAGATCCCGCCACCGTGCCGATCCGCCCCATTAAGAAGATTCTCTCGGAGCGTGAAGAGGAAAATTATAAAATGCGCAGCGGATATATCGATCTGAATGCGATTCGAGAAGCAACTGCGGCCCGATCCCCCATTGAAGAAGATGGCGCAACTAAAAAGTTCACCTCTATGAACACTGAACAGCGTGCCCTCTTCGGAAAAATCGGTGATTTCTTCTCTGATGCTACCTTTCAGTTTGATACCTCATCTGTGAACAATATTTCTTCGGAACTGGTGAATGGTCGTCCTCGCAAGCAGAAAAACAATCTGCCTGAAAATGAAGATGAAATCAAGATCAGTGATCAGTTTGAAGATATTTATGATAAAAAGGACATTCCTGCCGTTGAACAGGAATTGATGTTCCAGGTGAATATTGCCGGCATTAAGGCGATTATCACGGCCATTTTAGCTCTCCCGTTGGCCTTGCTTAACTTCTTCCCTGGCTTTATTGATGCGATTTTGCCGACAATCGGAATTTCCAATCCCATCAATCATGCGATTGCGAATCTGTTCCTGCTTGGCATCATTGCCCTTTTGAACTTTAATATCATCGGCAAAGGTATTGCGGGTCTGTTTAAGTTAAGACCTACCGGATCTACCTTGGCTTCCCTTTCGGTAATCGCCGGCATTGCTCATTGTGTTTATGTGCTGATTACTTCGGAGCTGGAAAGCCCCATGTATTGTGCTGTTTCTGCTATAGCCATTCTGTTTGTCTTGTTTGGTAAACATCTGTACTATAAGAACGTTCTCAAAAACTTCGAAATCCTTGCCTTTGACACTCAGAAAACAGCATGCGTTAATGTCGCAGGCGGCTATTCCCTCAAGGAACTGTATAGCGATAAAGAGCGAATTAGTGCTTGCCGTTCGGTTGATTTGATTACCCGCTTCTTAAGTAATTCCTTTGATTACAATTTTGCCGATAAGACATCTCAGGTCAGCATCCTCTCCTGTGTCGGTATTATGATTGTGGCTGTTTTGAGTGCTATCTTGTTCCAAGATGCATCGTCGGTCTTTGCTTTAATCTCGGCTGCTTGCTGCATGATTACTCCGTTCTGTTATGATCTTGCTTATTCCATGCCCTTCTATGCGGTTTCTTCTAAAATCCGCAAAAACGGCAGTGCCGTCGTGAGTTACACCAGAGCGGGCGAATTTGCAAAAACATCAACAATGGTTATGAGCGATAGCGACCTGTTTAAGCCTGAGAACATTATCGTTCATTCCATGAAAATCAATGGAAATGACCGCATAAATGACGTTATCATTAATTGTGCATCCTTGATGCATGAATCCGGAAGCCCTGTGGCCGGTGCATTTATGAGCATTCTCGACAATAAGAAGGAAATGCTCCTGCCCGTATATAATTTCGATTGGATTCCCGAGAAAGGTATATCCGGCTATATCAATAACGTGAAATACTTCATCGGTTCCAGCCAATATTTAGCCGATTGCGGTATTAAATTACCGTCTGTGGATCTGGAAGAAAAATATAAACGTGCCGGTCGTCAGGTCGTCATGTTTGCCGACAGTACAAAATTGTTAGCCGTATTTTCGATTTCCTATTGCCGTGATGAGCAGATTTTCCGCAACCTGCACCGCATCAATCTCGGTGATCTGAATTTGCTTGTTCTTACCAGAGATTGTAATATTACCTCTGAATTGATGTCGCAACTTTATGAGATGCCCATTGAGCACTTTACCATCGCATCCAAGAGTGAATTTGAGCGTCTGTATCATAAAGACGATGCAAAGCCGAAACATCCGGCTGGTATCTATTCCATTACCGGTGCTACGGGTATCACATATGCTCTTGCTAATTGCCGTCGTCTGATGGGAACGGTTCGTGCCTCTGTGGTTATGCGTACCCTGGCTTTGGCGTGCGGAGCCATTCTCCTGCTGCTTGTCGGCTTCACTTCCGGCGATATCTCATCGGCCATTACCCCCCTTCGCATGGCAATCTTCCATCTGTTGTGGATGATTCCATCTTTGTTTATTTCTCTTTTTGCGGGCTAAAATTTATGCATGAAGAACCACCTTTATGGGTGGTTCTTTTTTTATGCACAACTACATTCTTTCTTCATACCATGGTAGTAGTAAGAAAGGAGTTAAGACTATGACGCCTTATGCCTTTAGTATTATCGGTGGCGATACCCGACTTTGTTGGTTAGCTCAATCCTTAGCGCAAGCTGGTCATATTGTCAAAATATATGGACAGGAAGAGAATGGCTTTACGTATGACGCACCCGTTGTGCATTGTTGTGATTTAGAAACGGCACTGGATGGATGCCACGCCTGCATACTCGGTATTCCTTGCGTGAAAGATGGCGATACGGTTGTCGCTCCCTATGCCCGCAAAAAAATATCCTATAAAAAACTTATCGACTATATCTCCCCGCATCAAATTTTGTTTGGCGGAATACTTCCCCCTACCCCCGATACCGTTCAGATCTACGATTATGCAAAGGATGAATCCTTGCTTCTTTATAATGCCATCCCCACGGCAGAAGGCGCCTTGCAATTCTTAATGCAAAACACACCCCATGTCATTCACGGAAGCAAAATTGCCATGTTAGGTTTTGGTCGCATCGGCCAGAAAACGGCTGCATTGCTTGCCGGTGTAGGCGCTTTCGTTGATGTATATGCCAGAAAAACAGAAGCACGCTCTCAAGCGGAAATATATGGATTTCAAGCCAAACCATTGTCTGCAATAGCCAATACCATATCCTCCTATGATGCTGTTATCAATACGATTCCAAGCCTAATCCTTACGGCAGATATCCTAGATAGGGCAAACAAAACCACCGTTTTTATGGAATTGGCATCTGCGCCGGGCGGATTTGATTTGCCGGCTATACAGCACCAACAACTAACCTACATTCCGGCCAACGGTCTACCGGGCAAGGTTGCGCCGCAAAGCGCAGCAAAATACATCCAAAAAACCATCCTAAAACGAATGGAGGAAACTATATGAGTGCATGTAAAGCATGTGTGGGTTTCGCCCTCTGCGGCTCATTTTGCACCTTTTCGCAGGTGATCCCTCAAATTCAAATATTGTTGGATTTGGGATATGATGTGTTGCCGATTATGTCCCCCGCCGCCTACAGTACCGATACCCGATTTGGCGCGGCATCGCAACACATTACGAATATTGAAACCATAACCGGTCATTCCATTTTGCATACCATAGATCAGGTAGAGCCGATTGGACCTAAACAGTTACTTGATGTTTTGGTGGTAGCTCCCTGCACCGGAAACACCTTGGGAAAGCTTGCCGCCGGCATTTATGATACGCCCGTGACATTATCGGTAAAATCTCATCTGCGCAATGCCAGACCTGTTGTGCTTGCCATCTCAACAAATGACGGACTATCCGGAAGCGCCAAAAATATAGGTGCTTTGCAAAATATGAAACATATGTTTTTCGTACCGTATTCACAGGATGATCCCATTAAAAAACCAATGTCGTTGGTAGCGCATATGTCCATGATTCCCCAAACCGTAGAATATGCTCTTATCGGAAAACAAATACAACCAATTCTCGCATAATTGATCCGCTATATGCGGATCTACATATTGAAATTATAAGCATTGTTTGGTATAATTCTCACGAGGTGATGATGTGATACATTCTACACGTGCCATTTTCTATGAACGGCAAAAGAAATTTAATATATTTGAAAAAATAGCAAACAGACTTCCTCGTGTTTGGCGTTTGCCGAAAGAACACCTGTACCGTGGGCAACAAAAGGCGGCTAAAACTTTGCTAAAATACGGACAAGTTGTTATGGCCTGTATTGCTGAGGCAGGTCCGTCCTTGATGCAACCTGGCAAAGCGATTTGCGAGGCATCAGTCGTATATAGTACCGATGAGTTGTTTGATCAGATGCCATCCTTGTTGGCACAGGTTGCCATAACGGTTACCTCAATTCGTGAAAATCCGCATCTGGATACGGCCTATACCCTTCTTGTGGATTGCATGGACGGAAAAACAAATTATCGCTTGGGGCTTCCTGTCCCTAAAGACATTGCCTATGATAAAGATGTCACGTTAACTACCGTTTATGTCAATCCGGCACATCTCCCCTTGCCGTTTCTTCATCGAGGCTTCTTCCCTATCGTAATCTGCCCCGAAAAAACACCCTACGCCATGGTGCTTCCTGCTCATTATTGGTCGCAGGAAATGAAGGATTGCTGGCTGGAAAAAAGAAAAGAAGATATATAAAAACATCCGCACAACAAACTGTGCGGATGTTTTATTATTTTTTGTTTTGTATCAGAGTAGCTCGTAATGTATTTTCCAATAATGTCGTAATGGTCATGGGCCCAACACCACCGGGTACAGGAGTAATATGTGATGCGATTTTTTCTACACTATCAAAATCCACATCACCGCAAAGCTTTCCGTTTTCATCCCGATTGATTCCCACATCAATAACGACAGCCCCCGCCTTAACCATATCAGCCGTTACAAACTTAGCTTTACCAACAGCCGCAATTACAATATCGGCTTGACGGGTTATTTCGTGGAGATTTTGCGTCTTGGAATGACAAATCGTAACGGTGGCATGGCGATGAAGCATTAGCATGGCTTGCGGTTTACCCACAATGTTGCTTCGCCCAATAATAACGCAATGCTTGCCGGCAATTTCAATTCCGGTTTTATCCAGTAATGTCATGACTCCTGCCGGCGTGCAAGGCAAGAAATCATAATCACCAATCATGATTCTCCCCACATTTGCCGGATGGAACGCATCGACGTCCTTAGTCGGATCAATAGCGTGAATGATTGCCGTTTCATCAATGTGTCTGGGAAGCGGTAGTTGAACCAAAATGCCACTTACCCGATCATCCGTATTGAGGTTGTTAACTAAGGTTAACAATTCCTCTTGCGTGGTTTCGGTCGGCAAGGCGTATTGAAAAGATTCAATTCCAACTTCTGCACAGGCTTTATGTTTATTGGCAACATAAACTTTAGATGCGCTATTATCACCGACAATGATTACGGCCAGCCCCGGTACAATTCCCTGTTCCTTTAAGGCTGAAACACGATTACGAATGTCGGTTCGACACGCCGCAGCGATGGCTTTTCCGTCAATTTTCTGCGCCATCTTCTTGACTCTCCTGCGTGTCAGCAGCGTCTTCCGTTGCTGTGTACATCGGTGTGTAATCCTGATCCGCTTGTTCTTGTTTTTTCGCCTTACGGGAAACCCGAGGCACATATTCAAAACTGACCTCGCCTTGTTTTTTCACTTCGATAAATTTGACAATGAGCACAAAGACACAGATGGCAAACGCAGTAAAGGCAACCAACTGATGAATGGGAAGCGCACCAAGTGTTTCAATGTATTTCGTGTCACGCAATCCTTCCATCCAGCCGCGACCCAAACCGTACCACCCCATGTAAATCAAGGCAATTTGTCCGGGGAATTTGCGGTATTTCTTGGAGATTATGTGGAGGGCAATAAATCCAATCAGATTCCATAAAATCTCATAAAGGAAAAGCGGATGAACCGTCTTATTGCCGATCTGCATGCCCCACGGCAAAGCGGTTGCTACGCCGTATACCTCACGGTTAATAAAGTTCCCCCAGCGTCCTACAATCTGTCCGATCATAAATCCCAGAGCAACCAGATCCAGCACGTTTCCCAACCGAAGTTTCTTGTATCGGCAGAAGAAAATTACAAAAATACCAACAAAAAAGATACCGCCATAGATGGCCAATCCACCGTCACGAATGGCAAAAATATCGGCAAATTTCGTGATCTCACCGGCCGGCGCAAAGGCGCAATACCATAAGCGGGCGCCAATAATTCCAATCGGTACACCGAAAATTAAGCCGTCAAGCAAATCATTGGTTGTCATATTGAACTGCTTGGCGCGACGGCTGCAGTATATGTACGCCAGTATTACACCGGCGCATATAAAAACAGCATAAAAGAAAATGTTAAAACCCAAAACCGTAAAATAGTTCGGAATATCCAATTCCAAACCCAATCGAGGGAATAAGATCGGCATATCGCCCTTGTTAATCATGATGTTATCCTCCTTTATTTTGACACCGGCATAATCACAGATAATGCACGGTGATCCTCAGTAAAATGATCTCGTAGCCAATGCTCGCAATCTTCCATGGTAATCGAATCTATGGTCTTGATATAATCTTGAAAATGCACGCCCAGAAAATTCAAATCCATAAAAAGCATGGCGGTGTTTTCTACACTGTTTAGTTGTCTCATGCATTGGCCGTAGATTTTGTTCTTGGCTCTCATGAAGGAATCGATATCCAAACCGCTTTGACGAGACTGTTGTATCGCACGGCCAACCTCATCAAAAATTCGGTCGGGATCTATGGCTTCTCCCCCAATTAAACTGGTGCCAAATCCGTATCCGCCGTAGTACCCCACCGAAAAATCATGGCTGATGACACCTTCATCATATAGTTTACCGTAAAAATCACTGGACGGGCCAAGCAAAATATCCAGAACAATCTCTGACATCAGCTCTTTCTTGACGGCATCTAAGCCAACAGAGCCATTGGGATCTTTATATCCAATTAAAAATTGGGGACGGGAAACCGCACGATTTTCACAAATGCGTTTGGTTTTTACCTCATTCGGTTCGCTGGTTAATGAGCGGGTAATGGATTTTGTCGGCCGTTCCTGCAGATATCTCTCGCATAACAAGCGCACACGAATCGGGTCAACATCTCCGCACACAACAATCCCCATGTTATTGGGATTATAAAAGGTGTTGTAGCAATGATACAGAATTTCAGGGGTAATCTGAGCAATGGTTTCAACGGTTCCCGCCGTATCAATGCGGGCCGGATTGTTGTGGAACATGGCTTGCATGACATTCATCAATACACGCCAATCCGGATCATCCTCATACATCTTGATTTCCTGCCCGATAATCCCCTGCTCTTTATCCACGTTTTCTTTGGTGAAATGCGGATGGGTAACGAAATCCAATAAGATACCAAACGAGTCTTCAAATCGTTCGGTGCAAGAGAATAGATATACGGTCTTGTCGCAACTGGTAAAGGCATTGGCGTTAGCGCCTGTCCGAGAATATCGGGTAAATGCATCTTCCGTTTCTCCCTCAAAGAGCTTATGCTCTAAGAAGTGAGCCGTACCATCGGGAATTTGAAATGTTTCTGCGCCATCAATCGGTACACAAACCGTATCCATAGAACCGTAATTCGTGCCAAACATAGCATAGGTCTTGGTATGGCCGGGCTTGGAAATAACCGTAACCGGATATCCGGATTTGGTGATAAACGGATAATACGTCTCACCGGAAAGATCACAATGATATTGCTTCATTGTTCCATCCCTCCTTTTAACACGTATACGGCAACGGGCTTGACTGTTTTGGCCACATCCTGAATATCGTTTTCGGTAAGTTGTTCGATCTGCATAATGTCATCTTCAATGGAAACGGGTTTGCCCGCCAATGTCTGATTAAGCGCATAATCCTCTAATTGCGTTACGGAATCATTCATGGCTTTCAGATTATTGATATACGTCTTCTTGGCCGCGGCAAATTCGAACTGCGTAAATTCTCCTCGCACAATATTGGCTAACTGCGCTAAGATCTCTTTTCTGGCTTCTTCGATCTTTTCCGGCATAACACCCGAATACACAATCATCAAATTTTTGTGTTTTTCCAGCGTGGCCGAACAGTAATAGCATAGGGATAATTTTTCTCTAACATTGACGAACAACAAGGAACTGGGACTGCCTCCATACAGAATCAAAAATAACCGCTGTGCCACGTCGTTAACCGTTTGATTAAAGGCAAATCCGATCGATAATTTTGCTTGATCTACAGGGTAATTTTCTTCATATTCTTTGAGTTCTCCCGCCTCAACCGAACGTGACGGTTCAATAACGGGAACACGGTTTTCGTCAAAATATTTACCAAAGACATTCTCAATTTGCGCATCAGTAATACGGCCGAAGCCAAATATCTCAATAACAGAGGACTGGAGATATTCTTTGTAAAAATCGAACAAAGACTTGGCGGTAATTTGTTCTACGCAATCCACAGTACCGCATTCATAACATTGATAAGGTTGCCCTTTTGCCGATAACTCACCGCATCGCCGCAAAGCATATATGCGCTTATCGTTAATGCGTCCTTCAATCAAATTACATAAGTTCTTCTTTTCACGCTCAACGGCAGACGCTACAAAGGCATCCGCGTCTGTTAACGGGTGAAAAAGTATCTTGGTCATGAGTGCCAAGGTATGAGTGGTAATCTCTTCATGATGCGCAAAGGAATTGTCCAAAAACTCCAGCGAAAAAGTTACCACATGATTGTCTCCCTTTTTACGAAGAGAAACATTGAGTTTTGCACCGTACAGTTCATCCAGAGCGCGCCCTAAAGATTTAACATTCGGATAATCGGCGCACCCCGTTTTTAATACCATGGATAATAATGAGGCATAGGACGCCACACGTTCGCTTAAAGGCATGATAAAACTAACAAAGATCTGATTCGTCTTAAATTGTTCCATCGGGTATATGTTTACATGGACGGCCGAAGCGATTTGTTTTCTGATCATAATTGCCTCCTGATTTTCTGTCTATTATTTTACCCGTTATTTCTAAAAAAGTCAATCATTCGCACGTATTCTTCTTTGTTTGAAATGCACTTTATTGTGTTTGAAGTGAAATCGGATTACTACTATGGCCGGTACGATAGCCCATACAAGAAATATGAGGCTTTGCCATTGAATTTTTGCAAGGAAATAAACCCCTAATAACAAATTCAAGACGGCTCCCGCAAGAAACGGGTACCATGCAAAAATATCGGATGGTTTCGTATGGTTAGAGTTCCCTTTTTGTGCAGTTTTTAAAACATTCAGGGCTCGATATGGCAGTAAAAGAAATTTCCATATAGAACGCTGAAAGCTATATATAAGAATCTTTATATTGCAGTCGCTTTCTCTGTCTGGGTCGGATACGGCGTGTCCGGTTATAATCTGATGAATCAGGCGTTTATAGGTCGGAGCAAAATACGGCAGGCATGCGGCAGCCCCATAGAATAGGAAATTCTCTTTTTCAAAGAGTGCTGATAATAAAACAATAACAAATGAGAATAGCGGCGTGACCGCATCAATGCACTTTTCCATTAACATATATCGTCTTAATGGCGTAATGCTTTTTTGCTTTACAATTAAAAGAGTGTCTTTAAAATGAGAGAATTCATGTGTTAATTCAGAAGCAACGGTACGCTGGTCTTGACTGATGAAGGAGATATCTGAAATATATCCGCATGGTAATTGATCTTTGAATTTCCGATAGGAGTCAACGTGAATAAGTCCAATCCCCTCAAATGTATCTTGCTCGTATATAAATTGATTGAATTGGTTATGCATTTTGGAGTTTAGCGTCGAATCCTTATATATAACCTTAGGAATCAGTATACCATACCGTTGATTGTTGGGATGGCAAGCCACACTTATTAGATCCAATATACTTCCCTCTGGTGTGTCTATATTGGCATCCAGAAGCAAAAGGTAATCGATATTCTTTTTGGCTCGAATCCAGTTATCCAATGCGCCGCTTTTGCCGCCGGAGCATACATATTGTTCTTCTACCCTACTGAATGTTCGTTTTCTAAGATAAACATAAAACAGATTTCCGTATTTCCGATTGAGGGCATTGATCTTATCCTGTATCTTAGAAATACATAACTTTTCCTCTGCCATCCATTTTTTGTTGGCGGGCGGCAAATCCAAAAGTAAGCCAAATGTGCCGTTCACGTTTCGATTTTGGCAATATACGGTTTCCAATTTTTGCAGCAATAGATCGCTATTGTTGTTGAGTATAGCATAGATTATGATGCCTGTTTTAATTTCTTGAACTGTGGGGCTGTTTGGATTTAAGCGTAGAAATTCCTGCGGCTTAAAGAATGATGCGATAAACTGATTGGCGAAGATTTTTGATGTTACATAAGCGGGTATCCATGCGAGCAGGGATAGCCATAAATTTTTAGAAATCAGATATAATTGTAGGCTCATGATGACGATAGATCCCCACAAAAAGGTGAAATATATCCATTTTATTATGGGTTTTGCCGTTGTTTTCAGATAAAAACCAATATGTTTTCCGTCATTTTTGGCCAATTTTATAATGTTTTGAATGATATTTGTTGGGGTTTTGCCTTCCTTTTTAGCCATTTTCATGACATTTTCTCTGTAAATCTGCTTACTTTCTCGGCTCATGCAGGCATAATCATAATCGGTCAACATCGCCCGTTCATCAGCACAAGCATAAGGCATCCATGCCTCAAAATCCATGACCTCCAAATCACGAAGCAACTGCAAAATGGCATCCGTATTTTCCTTGTGATACAGTTTATCTATAGAATATAAAATTATAAAAGCATAGAAAAGTTCGTACGCATAAAAATCCAAGGCATGACATCTTCCGATTCTTTTCAGATATCGAACCAGATCCTTTTTAGCGAGCTTCCCTTTTTCGATAAAATCACAAGCCAGTCGCTTGGCCAGATCGATGGATCCGATTGGGAGGTCTCTTGTCTTATTGTAGCGTTGCATGGTGCGGTCAAAGTGACGAACATGAAAGGTGATAAGTTCATGAGGGTATTGTGCTTGATTGCGAAGGTTTCGATACATGGTAAGACAGTGGTAGCGGTAAGGATTCAATTTCATGATCGTACACCCTGTTAGTTGCCGGACAGAAATCCGTATCCGGAAATGTCCGACGTGTTGGCGCCAATGAAAAATGCCTTGTCATCGCATGAGTAAACAAGTTTTTTTAATCGTAAGAATTCATAGGAATACACGGCACATAAAATAACATGCTGTTCCCGACGCAGGTAACTTCCCCGCCCGTACAGAATCGTAGCGCCTCTGCCTAGATTTTTCAAAATCTGTAATTCAATTTCTTCACTTTTCTGAGATATGATAAAACATAATGTTCCTTTTTCGGTGCGGGATAAAATATAGTCAATGGCTTCGGATGTAATAAATACAAGAATTAAGGAATAGAGAGCTCCTGTGATATCTGCATATACCAGTATCGTACCAAATATAATAATCAGTCCGTCAATAATCAGCAAGACCTTGCCCATTTTCCATCTTGGGTGAGATTGGCGGATCAGATGGGAGAGCAGGTCACTTCCCCCTGTCATAATGCCTCGCTGGAAGATAATGGCCAACCCAACGCCGGACGACAAGCCACCAAAAATACAGGCCAGTATGCGGTCATTGGTAACCACGGGAAGAAAGGAAAAAAGATCAACCATGAATCCCGACAGGATTGTGGCGACTATGGTTTTGATTAAAAACATCTTCCCTAATTTTTTTATGCTTAGCAGGAAAAGCGGTATATTAACCAGTACAATGCCAAAGCCAACAGAAAGACCGGTGAATTGATTCATAATGATGCCTAAGCCTGTGGCTCCACCGGGAATAAGATTTCCGGCAATAATAAATACATTGACCGAAATACCGTAAATCATACAACCGATCACTACGGCCAACGTATCATAAAATAATTCTTTTGTTCCCTTATTCTGCATAATATCACCCTTATGAGTATCGGTACTTTGGGGCGGAATATGCAAAAAGGACAAATGACACAGTCATTTGTCCTTTTTAGATGAAAGAAAATTAAATACGGCAGTAAATAGGATGTCAATACGTTCTTGGTTATTGATCAAATCCAGATAGCCGAAAACAGCTTCTAATGCGGTTGCTCTATGATAGTCGGCCACATCTGCATGTTTTGGCATATGGGGCGAATTTGCATTTCTTGCTCGCATAAATACGGATGTTTCATTATCATCCAGTAATGGAATCAGCGCTTCACAGGCACAACTTTGTTTTGCCGCACTGACGTAATTCATAGCTAAGCGATGCATCTTCCCTGCCGATTGCGGAGATTGTTCGATTAAGGCTCTTCGAACCATTCGCTCATAGACGGCATCACCTTGATAAGCCAAGGTTAATACATTGATTAAAAACGGATCCATATTCAACCTCAATCGATGCTGC
>JAZKZU010000214.1:0-3488 GCA_045612825.1 Eubacteriales bacterium | reverse complement strand
TATAAGGTTTATGGTGCAGATGGCGCCCAGTTAGCGCCGGACATGGCGGCAGATGTGGTTGTAAAGGCGGGTACTAATATGCTGTTGCCCGTATTAACCATGAATATGGATCAGGCAATCGCAGAAAAGAAAATCATTATGATTGGTGAGGATATTGACCGAGAATATCTGTCAAAAATATCCGAATGTTCTGTCGAGAATCAATCATCATGTTCGGACTTTAAAATTGTTTACACCCCTATTCACGGTAGCGGCTATCGTATGGTGCCTCGGTTATTGCGTGAGCGTGGTTGTAATTTCTCGGTTTGTGAGGAGCAAATGACACCGGATGGCCATTTCCCTACGGCAGATCCGCCCAATCCTGAGCGCAAGGAAGCATTTGCATTAGCGATTGAGCAGGCAAAGCGTGAATGTGCGCAATTGATTCTTGGTACCGATCCGGATGCGGATCGTCTGGGCGCTTTGGTTTTGCATAATGGAGAATATGTTATGCTAACCGGAAACCAGATTGGCGTATTGCTGTGCGATTATATCCTGTCTGTTCGTCATGCTAATGGAACTTTGCGTGAAGATGGATTTGTGGTAAAGAGTATCGTTTCAACAAATATGGTAAAAGAAATTTGCAAAGCTTATCATATTGATTTGATTGATGTGTTGACGGGCTTTAAATATATCGGCCAGCAGGTTGACCGCTTGGAGGATAAGGGCGGTCGTAAATTCTTCTTTGGTTTTGAGGAGAGTTATGGATATCTGGGCGGTAGTTATGCCCGCGATAAGGATGCCGTATATGCCGCAATGATGATGACAGATATGGCATTGCATTATCATAAACAGGGGCTGGATTTGATTGACGTTCTGGATGGTTTATATCAAAAATACGGATATTACAGCGAAAAAACCATCGGGATATCGTTAGATCCGTTGACGGGAAAAGAAAACCTGAACAAACGCATGGCTATGCTCTTGGAGCAGCCGCCGGCAACACTTGGCGGTTTGGTCGTGGAAAATGTTCTGGATTTCAATAAAGGTGTCGGAGATTTGCCTACGGCTGATATTCTTGCCTTTGATTTGCAGGGCGGAACTCGTATTTATATTCGCCCATCGGGAACAGAACCTAAAGTGAAACTGTATGTAATGGCTTGCGCAAAGACCAAAGAGGACGTGGATAATTTGATCTCTGTTCTTAGTGTGGAAGTGCAAAAATTAGTTCAATAAGCGATTATGAAAAAATACGGGAAGTGGATTGCCGTTTCGCTTGTTGTGCTTTTGGGGTTAATTTTCTTTATTTTGCAGCGCCTTGTATGGTTGCCTGATGATGGTGAAGTATTGTTCGATGATCCGACACAGCCATTGATAAAGGTTCATGCCCTGGACGTCGGGCAGGCGGATGCTATTGTAATTGAATTGCCCGAACATCGCACCATGATGATTGATATTGGCACGGCGGATCGTATGGATCAGATTGATGCCTATTTATCCAAGCTCATGGTTCGGAAAATTGATATTTTAGTGCTTTCTCATTTTCATAGCGACCACACCGGTGATTTTGAAGAATGGATTCATGGGCACGATGTTGGAAGTTTATATATTCCATCGGCAAATAGCGCGCAAGGCAAATCCATAAAAGAAATGGCACTTGCCAAAGGTGTTAACGTTAAAGAAGCGCAGGCGGGCATGACGATACTCAATGAAGATGATCTTATGATTGAGGTTTTGGCACCCTTACGGTCTCATTATGAAGATGAGAATGATTCCTCTGTTATAGTTAAGGTTACCTATATTAACAACAGATTCCTGTTTACCGGTGACGCCTCAACGCTATCGGAAAAGGAAATATTAGCGTATGGAGTGGATCCGGATGCGGATGTCATTAAGATTGCACATCACGGAGCTGATTCCTCCAGCAGTATGGAATTTCTTCAGGCGGTATCTCCTAAATACGCCATTATATCCGTTGGCGAAAATAATGGATATGGCTTCCCTTCAGCGGATGTGAATAAGCGGCTATCTGATCTTGATGTTAAGGTTTTTCGTACCGATAGAGACGGCACCGTTGTTTTCTTGGGAAATGGCCAAAGAATAGCAGTTAGAACTAGGAATTAAAAAAGCGACAAATGTCTTTTATAGGCATTTGTCGCTTTTATATTCAATAACTGCTGTTGGGTTGCATATAGTGATAGTGTAAATGATTTGTGAGAGGTGTGTTCATGGAAAACAGAGAAGAATATCTGGAGCGTTTTCGAATTGATAATGAAAAAATGTTATCGGAAACCGCCAATCGTATACAAGATCAATTAGGGGATCAGGGCGAAAAGTTAAATGATTTGCTTAAGGATAAACATAAACTTTCATGCATGGTCAATGGGTTATCGGATGCGGATTTTAACAGGTTAAAACAGGTGCTGGATAATCCGCAAATTGTAGAAAAGGTTTTAAGTAGTGATAAAGCTAAAAAGAATCTTGCAAAATTACTAGGGGAACTTTGATGGAGGACATTGCATCCAAATTAACGGAATTTCTGGAAGATGATAAAAATGTAGAACTATTAAAGGGAGTTGCGGATGGTTTCAAAAAGGATGGCGGGAATATAGATTTATCCGGAATCGGCACCCTGATGCAGCAAATGGGCGGGGATGATGATCGAGCACGGCTGCTTCGCGCCTTAAAGCCGTTTGTTGACAATAGGAGAGGGGAAATGATGGAGGAAATCATTCGACTATTGAAAGTAGGAGAATTAGTCATGTTGTATCTGAATGGGAGAAAAACATAATGGAATCCAATTATGGCGGCGATCTGTTTCAATTACAGCAAGAAGCCATTCAGCGAGCAAGAGAAACATCACAAAGAGCCGTGAAGAAGCCGCAGAACAAGCCTTTATTATCTCTTAATTTTTTATCGGAGAACAAGGATAGCATAATTATTGTTGCAGTACTGGCGGTGCTTTTACTAAACGGATGTGATGATACTATGCTGATTCTGGCTCTTGCTTTGCTGTTACTGTTATAAACTGCGATATAATATCGCAGTTTTTCTATAGTTGACAAAAAGGATTGGCTGGAGTACAATAATACAAGCTCATATTCGCCCCCTTAGTTAAATGGATATAATAAACCCCTCCTAAGGGTTAGTTGTGAGTTCGATTCTCGCAGGGGGTGCCAAAAAACAACTACCGATGGTAGTTGTTTTCTTATAATTATTTTCATATTTGACTTGACATTTCTCTATTGCAATCGTATAATATAATGCGTACGCAAGAGATCGAGGTGTGGCTCAGTTTGGTAGAGCGCTGCGTTCGGGACGCAGAGGCCGCAGGTCCAAGTCCTGTCACCTCGACCTTTTTTATACACCCCTATGTTTTAGGAGTGTATTTTTTATTAAAGAAGAAGCCGACAGCAAATGCTGTCGGCATCTTTGTAATTAATAGTTATCGGCTTTGATTTCGAAGTAGGCCTTGGGGTGTTTGCAAACAGGGCAGAGCTCAGGGGCTT
>JAZKZU010000213.1:0-10146 GCA_045612825.1 Eubacteriales bacterium | reverse complement strand
CGCCTCGGCAAGCAGACGGCTCGACTGCAAGAAGTTGTAAAAGCAAACGGGCATAAAGACGTTCAGTTCAAAGTTACCCTGAGAAGCCGCCATGCCGACCGCCACGTCGTTACCCATAACCTGAACGGCAACCATCGTTACCGCCTCGCACTGGGTGGGGTTAACCTTGCCGGGCATGATGGAAGAACCAGGCTCGTTCTCGGGAATGGTGATCTCGCCCAGACCGTCACGGGGACCCGAAGCCAGCCAGCGGATATCGTTGGCAATCTTCATCATGTCGCAGGCCAGCGCCTTGATCGCGCCGTGAGCAAAGACCAGTTCATCCTTGGAAGTCAAAGCATGGAACTTGTTGGACGCCGTCACAAAAGGCTTCTGGGTGATCTTAGACACCTCTTTGGCAACCAGCTCGTCAAAGCCCTTGGGAGCATTCAGTCCGGTGCCGACAGCCGTGCCGCCCAGCGCCAACTCATGCAGGGGCTTAACGGCCAGCTCCAGCAGTTCCACGTCACGCTCCAAACTGCTTCTCCAACCGCTGGTCTCCTGACTAAAGGTGATGGGCGTAGCGTCCTGCAGGTGGGTACGACCGCTCTTGACAATGCCCTCGTTCTCCTCCTCCAATCTCTTGAAGGTAGCAATCAGAGCCTTGGCGGCAGGGATCAGATGATCCTCCACCGTCAGAACGGCGGAAATGTGCATGGCGGTGGGGAAGGTATCGTTAGACGACTGGCTCATGTTGATATCATCGTTGGGATGGAGTAACTTGGCGCCGGCAATCTCGTTACCGCGGTTGGCAATAACCTCGTTGGCGTGCATGTTCGACTGGGTACCCGAACCCGTCTGCCAGACAACCAGCGGGAAATGATCGTTGAGCGAGCCGGAAATCACTTCATTACAAGCCTTGGAAATGGCGTCGAGTTTCTCGGCCGTCATCTTTTCGGGACGCAGAGCGTGGTTGGCTAAAGCCGCTGCCTTCTTAAGAATACCGAAAGCGTATGTAATCTCACGGGGCATCGTTTCGATATCCATACCGATTACAAAGTTTTCATGGCTACGCTGAGTCTGCGCCGCCCAATAGCGATCTGCGGGAACCTTTACTTCCCCCATCGAGTCATGTTCAATACGAAATTCCATTTTGAGTCCCTTCCTTTATATCTTGATACTTTTGATTACGTTTTTCAGACACTCGGCACTGTGACGCAACTGCTTAAGTTCACAATCGGTCAGCGGCAGGAGCAGTTTGGAGTGTGCGCCTTGGTTGTTTACCACATTGAGGATGGACATACATACATCATCAATGCCATATTCGCCGTTGAGCATGGTCGATACCGTCATGGTCGTGTCAATCGAACTGAGCAACGCCTTAACAATGTAACACACCGTAACCGAAACGGCATTAAAGGTCGCGCCCTTGGCGGCAATGATCCGTCCGCCCGACGTGCGTACGTAGTTTTCAATCTCCTCATGATCCAATTCCGGGTAATGGGTGGCAGGATTGACCATCAGCTTGTTCCAATCATCCAGCGGAATGTTGGAGATACTGGCCACCGACCAGGGAATAAACGACGAGTCACCGTGCTCGCCCAATACGTAGGCGTGAATATTCTGCTGATTGTTCGAGCAACATTCGCTCAACCGCACACGCAAACGGGAGGTATCCAGCACCGTACCCGAACCGATGATATGGCTCTCGGGCAGACCCGATACCTTGTTAAATACGTAGGTTAAGATATCTACCGGGTTACTTACGATAATATAATGGGCCTCCGGCGCATATCGTACAATCTGGGGGATGATCTGTTTGGTAATGTCGGTATTCACCTGCGCCAGTTCCAAACGGGATTGTCCCGCTTTACGGGGCAGACCCGAGGTGAGAATCACAATGTCCGAACCCACCGCATCGGCATAACTGCCTTCATAAATCAAGCAGGGATGGCAGAATGGCGTGCCTTGGTAAATATCCATGGCCACACCGATGGCCTTCTCCCGATTGATATCGATCATCACAATCTCCGACGTCGCACCCGTGACCGCCAGGGTGTAGGCAATGGTAGCGCCCACCTGCCCGGCACCGATAATGGTAATCTTACTCATGCAATTTTTCCTCCTGTTTTTGCATTTATCTTTACGCACCGATAAGCGGCCCGACATTTCCGTCGTCCGCTTCCTTCCGGTGCCCTATTCTCTGCATCTCCAAAGACACCCAGATTATTCTAACAAAAAAGCATTCCCCTGTCAAAGGGTTTTGCACCTTTTGTCGAATTTCTCCGTATAGAGTATATGACATCCCGAGGAAAATTACAACGTTTTTTACGCTTTTATCTGTATGGTTTTTCTGTTGACAAATTTTTCTTTATGGTATATGATGGATATAAATACATAAAGTGAGGAAATTATCATGGAAAATCAAGCACGTTTTTGTACCAACTGCGGCGCCGCACTGGCGGCCGATGCCCGCTTCTGCGCCAGTTGCGGCACTGCCTGCGCCGTGGCTGAACCCGTGGCCGAGCCCGTTGCCGAGCCCGTGGCTGAGACTGTAGCCGAGCCCGTAGCCGAGCCGGTATACACCCCCGTGGCCGAGCCGGTTGTCGAGAGCAAGCCGGAAGGCGGCAATCTGGCCATGTCGATCGTGGCGATGGCCTGCGGCATCTTCAGCTTCCTGCTCACCCTGATTCTGCTGGAAGAAGGCGGTATGTGGGAAAGCTTCGGCGGCTTCCTGTTCATCTCCCCCGGCATTGCGCTGGGCATCCTGTTTGGCGTGATGAACCTGACCAAGAACATCGCCGCCCGCATGATCAACGGCATCATCTTCTGCGCCGTCGGTCTGGGTACGGCAGCCTTCGCCGCTACCATCAATATGATCGATTTGCTGGTACGCCTTTCCTAAGGTCCAATAAAAATAGCACCGTATGGTGCTATTTTTTTTGCCCTTTTTCTTGAATTTTAGGCTGTCTTATGATAAACTTTAGGAAAAATTTCCCTTTTAACGGATGTAGCTTCCATGAAAAAACACTACTTACCTCAAAACGTCTATGAAGCCACCCAAGAGCGGCTCCGCTTCCTGTTCGAGGAGTTTGACAATATTTTGGTTTCCTTTTCGGGCGGCAAGGACAGCGGCCTGTTGCTCAACCTGACCTTGGATTTCCAGCAGAAATACTACCCCGATAAAAAAATTGGTGTCTTTCATCAGGATTTTGAGGCGCAATACACGGCCACAACCGAATACGTTACCCGCACGTTCGACCGCATCGCCAAGCAGGTTTACCCCTACTGGGTCTGCCTGCCCATGGCCACCCGCACCGCCCTTAGCAGTTATCAGATGTACTGGTATCCGTGGGACGATAAGATGCGGGATGCTTGGGTGCGCCCCATGCCCGAGCGCCCCTATGTCATAAACTTAGAAAATAATCCGATACTCACCTATAAATACCGTATGCACCAAGAGGATCTGGCCAAGCAGTTCAGCCGCTGGTACCGATTGGCGCACGGCGGGCGCAAAACGGTCTGCCTGCTGGGGCTTCGTGCCGAGGAATCGCTACAGCGTTACAGCGGATTTCTCAATAAACGCTACGGGTATCAGGACAAATGCTGGATCACCCGCCAGTTCAAGGAGGTCTATGCCGCCTCGCCGTTGTATGACTGGACCAATGCCGACGTCTGGCACGCCAATTTCAAATTCGGCTACGATTACAATACATTATACAATATGTTTTACATGGCCGGCCGCACCCCCGATCAGATGCGTGTCGCCTCCCCCTTTAACGATCAGGCCAAGGAAAGCCTGAATCTCTATCGGGTCATCGATCCCGAGATCTGGACGAAACTGCTCGGACGGGTACACGGCGCCAATTTCGGCGCGATCTACGGCCGATCCAAAGCCATGGGCTACCGCAATTTAACCCTGCCCGAGGGGCATACATGGGAAAGCTATACCAAGTTTTTACTCGACACCCTCCCCGCCCGTTTGCGGGACAGTTACCAAAAGAAATTCCAGACCTCGATCGATTTCTGGCACACCGTCGGCGGCGGGCTGGATGAGGACGTGATTGCCGAACTGAAGGCAAGGGGCTACGCCATTGCCCGCAACGGCGTTTCCAATTACACCATCCAGAAAAACTCTCGGGTTATCTTCTTAGATAAAATTCCCGATCATACCGACGATATCAAGTCCACCAAGGATATCCCGTCCTGGAAGCGGATGTGCTACTGCATCTTGAAGAATGACCATATCTGCCGCTTCATGGGCTTCGGTCTGACCCGTGAACAAAACCGCACCATTACTCTGCTCAAAGAAAAATACAGTCAGGTAGGAGAATGATATGCCTTCGCAAAGCCCCGTTTATAACATCATTTCGGTTCCCATCGAAAAAATCGTGCCCAACGATTACAACCCCAACGCCGTTGCCCCGCCCGAACTTAAACTGCTCTATGACAGCATCAAGCAGGATGGGTACACCATGCCCATCGTCTGCTATTACGATAAACAAAGCGATACCTATATTATTGTAGATGGTTTTCACCGCTACCGCATCATGCTGGACCACCCCGATATCTACGAGCGTGAAGGCGGCAAACTGCCCGTTTCGGTAATCAACAAAAGTCTGGATCATCGCATGGCCTCCACCATCCGCCATAACCGTGCCCGTGGCAACCACGATGTCGACCTGATGAGCAACATCATCAAAGAGTTGCACGAACTGGGTCGCAGCGACAAATGGATCGCCAAGCATTTGGGCATGGATAAAGACGAAATCCTACGCCTGAAACAAATTACAGGGCTGGCCGCCCTGTTCCGTGACGTGGAATTCTCCAACGCATGGGAACCGATCGAAATCTTACCCGATCGGGACGCCGTGGCCGCCTCCTCCCCCGATTCCGACAATCCCCATTTCGTATAAAAAGAGAAGCGCATCCGCGCTTCTCTTTTTTTGCATTATTGAATTCTGTTCCAGATTTCTTTGTAATAGGTCAGGTCGCTCTCACGGGTCAACACCTTTTCCTCAATCTCGGTGTACCACTCGACCTCCTCGCCCGCCATCAGCTTAGCCAAGTTCTGGGCGCATAGGTAGCCCGCCTGATATAGGTCGTTTACCATCAGGGCATCCAGCTTTCCTTGCTCCAGCAGGTCAAGGTTTTCTTTGGTTTCGTCACAAGCGATCAGCACCAAATCCTCCCGTCCGGTGTCCTCTGCCGCCTGTACAATGGCTTGCCCGCCAACGGGCGACATATCCGCAAAAACGGCTACCAGATCGGGATTGCTGTTAATGATTCCCGTTGCCTTCATGGTAGCAGCGGAAAGCTCCAACCCCAAAAATACGGTATCTGCCACGGAGTATTCAGGCGCAATCTCCTCCAGTCGCTCATAGATAAAGTAATACGACTGATTGGGAGTACCGCCGGCTCCGGTTGCCCCAATGCCAATGGTGCCGCCGGTAATGCCCTTTTCTCGCAGGAGCGCCACCAAGGTATCCGCCGCTTGATATCCCCGTTCCTTGTGATTGCCCGCCACGTTGGCGCCGATAAAGGTCTCGGTATCGGCCTTCTCATGATGGAAATAAGGAACGGCAATTTTAACCCCGTCAGCCGACCATTCCCGCATCATCTGATAATAGGTATCATCGCCCGACCACACGATCACACCGCCGGCTTTGTTTTCAGCCACAACAGACTTATAGAGCTCTATCCGTTCTGCGGCGGATAATTCTACCTCACCGGCATGTATTACCGTCAATCCGGCATCCTTGGCTCCCGCTTCCACACCGGCACGAACGATCGAATGTGCGTATACTCCCGTAGATGGCAAACATAACACCATGGTATTCGATCGCTTGGTCTGCGGCGCGCACGCCGCCACAACAAGCATCGTCGCTATCATACCAAAACATAATATCTTTTTCATTTTCTCACTCCTTTTTTAGTACCCGCCGGATGGGCGGGGGTATGCTGGTCGTGCTCATCCGTGTACATGGGAATCACCCTCTTTCTGTCTTTGTGATTTTATTATACCACATTCTTCCTGCGTTGTCTATTGACAAATCTCACAAATTTGCTTTTGGAAAACCATACCCTTTCAAACATATCACTAAAAAAGAAGCGCCTCAGCGCTTCTCTTTCAATAAGTCATGTTTGAGATCCCATAAGTTTTGGGAGAGGTCGACGTAGTAGTTGTGCGGGTTGTCAAACCGCTTGACTTCGTCCCATTGGAGGGCCACCTGCTCGTCGCAATAGGCGGCGATTTCAGGCAGAGTGGGTGACTGATACACCAACTCTCCCCCACGGAAGATGGGAACGAGCAGTTCTTTGGCCTCAAAATCGGTGAGCGTTTTACGCTTCCAGGTATACTGGGGGTCAAAGATTTCCAGCGGTCGGTCGGTTTCCACCCGTTCGTCGTGCAAGGTCAGCAGATCAGCCACCGCCTTACCCTCTTCATACAACCGCCACACCTTTTTGAAGTGGGGGTTGGTCACCTTTTCGGGGTTATCGGAAATCTTAATTTTGGGAATAATGGCGCCGTCGGCCTGCTCCACCGCCACCAGTTTATACACCCCGCCGAAGACGGGATCACTCTTGGCAGTAATCAGCCGCTCGCCCACGCCGAAAGCATCGATGCAGGCGCCCTGCTCAATGAGTTTGCCGATCAGCCGCTCATCCAAGGAGTTGGACACCACGATGCGGCACTCAGTAAGCCCCGCCTCGTCGAGCATCTTTCTCGCCTTTCTCGACAGATAGGCCAGATCGCCCGAATCGATACGGATAGCGCAGTCGGTCAGCCCCGTCTCCTTGAAAGCACGGATGGCGTTGGGGATGCCCGACTCTAAGGTGTTATAGGTATCCACCAACAGCGTGGCGTTATTGGGATAGGTTTGGCAGTAGGTCAAAAAGGCTTCATACTCGCTCTCAAACATCTGAATCCAGGAGTGCGCCATGGTGCCCACGGCGGGAATCCCAAACTGTTCCTCAGCCATGGTGCAGGCCGTCTTTCTCACCCCACCGATGTAGGCCGCCCGTGCGCCCAGCACCGCCGCCGAAGCGCCCTGCGCCCGACGGGTGCCAAACTCCATCACCGCCCGTCCCTTGGCGGCACGGCTGATGCGGTTAGCCTTGGTGGCGATCAGCGTTTGGTGGTTCACGGCGAGCAACAAATAGGTTTCAATAAACTGCGCCTCGATGGCAGGGGCACGCACCGTAAGGATCGGTTCGTTGGGAAAGACGGGCGTCCCCTCCGGCACCGCCCAGATATCGCCCGTGAACCGAAAATCGGCTAAATATTGCAAAAACTCCTCCGAAAAATTTCCTTTGCTGCGCAGAAATTCAACGTTTTCGGGGGTAAAATGCAGGTTTTTTACGTAATTTATCACCTGTTCGAGGCCTGCAGCGATGGCAAAACCGCCCTGATCGGGGTTTCTTCGATAGAAAAGATCGAAGTAGGCCACCTCGTCCTTTTTCCCGCAGAGGTAGTAGCCGTTGGCCATGGTCAGCTCGTAAAAGTCGCAAAGCAAGGTATAATTTTCCATCTTATTTCACCGAAATATGCAGGCCGCGCAGGACGTCCAGCGCCTTTTGTGTCATGCTCTCGTCCATAGCGCCGGTGAGTGTACTGTCCACCACGATCTCGGCTTCGGGCAGGGCGGCTTTGGCCAGTACGGCGTTGGACAGCACGCAGATATGGCTGACCAGCCCGCACAGCTCGACCCGTGCATACCCCTGCTCCCGCAGGTGATTGGCCAGTTCCAGCGAGCCGAAGGTGGGCTTGATGAATACGGGGTCGGCGGTTGTGATGCTTTCGGCGACCTTGCCGTAGAGTTGCCAGCCCTCGCTATCGGCCAGACAATGGGGGATAGGCAGGTGCTTGCCCTCCATCGAATTCATATAGTCGGCATCGTGGGTATCGAGGGTGAAGATCACATCCTCCCCTGCTTGGCGGGCCTGCTCAATCCGGTTGGCAATGAGGGTATCGTAGGTTTCGGCGCCGGCAAAGCCGAGGGCGCCCGACACGAAGTCCTTTTGATAATCAATCACGATCAATACGTTCATGCAGATCACTCCTTTTCTTTAGCATACCACGCCCGCCCTTCTTTTGCAAGAAAATCATAGACAGCCCCACGGATTTATGGTATACTGAAATACAAAGTGAGGTGTACGAAATATGAAAGCAAGACTGTTATCGGCCGTTTTGGCCTTATGTTTGCTCATTGGCACGCTGGCCGGCTGCGGCAACAAGGTAACGACCATCGCCACGGTGAACGGAACGGAGGCTCCCATTGGTTATTATACCGCACAGCAGATGGTTATGCGTGTGCAGTTGGAAAATCGGCTGGGGGACGGGTATGAGGACTACATGGCCGCCGCCAACCAGACCGATCCGAGCAAGACCAATGCCCAAGTTTGCAACGAGAACTATCGGCGGGCTTTTGAGATGTTGTGGCTTTACAAACTCAAGGTGGCCGAGTTCGGGCTGGAGATGGACGAGATTCGTTTGGAGTATTTCGATAAGGAATACGAATATTTCAAATACATGTTCAACAGCACGGCGGACTACCGCCTCTATCTCAAGGCGGCCAATCTGACCGAGGAAGAGCATCGGCAGATTTACATGGAGTCGGTGTACTATCCCGATTTGATCTATGCCTATTTCTACGATCCCGACGTGGGAGTGGAGAACATTGACGAGACGCAGTTGCGAAACTATTTTGATTCTTTGGTAGACTATTCGATCAAGCACATTCTTTTTGCCTTCGGTGAGGACAAGGATGCCGCCAAGGCCGAGGCCGAGGAGGTGCTGGACAAGATCAACCGAGGCATACTCAAGTTTGACGATGCCATGGCCCAACACTCGGACGACAGCGACCTGACCAACTATCCGCACGGTTACGGTTTTGTGGAGAACGAGGAGGGCTTCCCTGCCGTGTTTACCACGGCGGCCAAGGAACTGCAAGAAGAAGAGTACAAACTGTATGAGAGCGATCTTGGCTATCACATCATCAAGCGCATCGACAACGACGGATATTTTGAAAAGGTGAAGGACATTTACCGTCAGGCCTACGGCAACGAGCAGTTGCAGGTAAAATACAACGAATGGCTTAAGGATCTGGATTTCCAATACAATCAAAAGGCCTTAGACGCCTTTGACTTTACCGCCAAGGGGCGCACCAATGTCAATCTGCGCCGCCAATCGCAGTAAAAAAGTAAATTTTCCTGCATTTCCCTCTTGACAATTTCGGTTTTTGCGCTATAATAAATAGTGCACTGCCGAATTGTGTAAAGGTAGCACGACAGACTCTGACTCTGTTTGTCTGGGTTCGAATCCTAGTTCGGCAACCATGAAAACACCGTAATTGTGGTATCACAATTACGGTGTTTTCAGTTATATTCGCCTTCGGCGAGTGATATTGCTTCGCCGTTATATTTGGCTTGCGCCAAGTTATATTGCCCTACGGGCAGTTTTGGAGGCGAATATAATATCACTGCCGCAAAGCGGCAATATAACTTTTGCGAAGTAAAAATATAACTCCATCGCCAGATGGAATATAACTTGAAACTCAATTTTGATTATTATATAATATCCTTGAGGTGGTACAAATGACAGAAAGCGTATTGAGAGATAAAGCAAAAACCTTTGCTGAATCGATAGTATTACTTTGTCGTCAAATCAAAGCAACCCATAAAGAATCTGTACTTACCAATCAATTGTTGCGCTCCGGTACCTCTATCGGTGCAAACCTGCACGAAGCACAGTATGCGCAAGGCACAAAGGATTTTATATCTAAATTTGAGATTGCTCTGAAAGAGTGCCATGAAACGGAATACTAGCTGGAACTACTGCACGCAACCGATTATATTTCGGACGAACAGTATACTCCGCTGCAAAATGACTGCGGCGCTATTCGCCGTATGCTGATTGCTTCCGTCAATACCATAAAATCGAAACCGTAAGTTCACCATGCCGAAAGGAGATAGGGTATGACACAGACCATACGGGAATTACACGCCCGCAAGTCGGTGCGGGTCTATGAGGACCGACCGATTGAAGATGAGAAAAAGCAGGCCATTTTGCAGGCGGCCTTACAGGCGCCGACTGCGGGCAATCAATGCTTATACACCGTTCTGGACATTACCGACCCTGCTCTGAAAGAGCGGTTGTCGGTGACC
>JAZKZU010000212.1:0-5016 GCA_045612825.1 Eubacteriales bacterium | reverse complement strand
GATGAGCCAGCGTGCGGCCTCGATTATTGCGGCGCAGGTTGTGGCGAAGCCGGACTGTGTACTGGGTTTGGCGACGGGATCGTCACCGGTCGGAGCGTATCAGAATTTGGTGAAGTGGAACAAAGAGGGAATCCTCAGTTTTGCCGAAGTGCGCAGCGTAAACTTGGATGAATATATCGGGCTGTCGCCCGCGCATGAGCAGAGCTATCGTTACTTTATGCAGGATAATCTGTTCAATCACATTGATATTAAGCCGGAGAACACCAACGTTCCCAACGGTTTGGCGGCCGATCCCGATCAGGCGGCGGTTGATTATGAAAAGGTCATCGCTTCGATGAACGGTGTGGATCTGCAGTTGTTGGGCATGGGCCATAACGGTCACATCGCTTTCAACGAGCCTTGTGATGAGTTTATTATGGACACTCACGTTGTGGAGTTGACCGAGAGCACCATCAAGGCCAACGCCCGTTTCTTTGCCTCGATGGATGAGGTGCCCCGCAAGGCCATGACCATGGGTATCCGTTCGATCATGAAGGCCAAGAAGATCTTGGTTGTGGTAGCAGGTGCGGATAAGGCTGAAGCCGTTTACAAGTCCTTTGCCGGACCGGTTAACCCGCAGGTGCCGGCCTCCATTCTGCAGTTGCATGCAGACGTAACGGTGGTTGGCGATAAGGCGGCCATGAGCAAGCTGATCGAAGCCGGACTGGCTAAGTAATGCCAAACAGCAGGAGCAAAACGCTCCTGCTGTTTTTTGCCCCTTGATTTTTTTGTAAGATATGGTATGATAAAATAAATACTGTATGGATAGGAGATTCTTTTGATGAAAGAGCCTGTATTAGTGATTATGGCGGCCGGCATGGGAAGCCGTTTCGGTGGCGCAAAGCAAATCACGCCCGTGGATGAGCAGGGGCATATTTTAATTGATTTTTCGTTGTTTGATGCCTACCGTGCGGGATTCCGTGAATTGGTGTTTATCATCAAGGAAGAGTCTCGGGCCGCCTTTGAGGAGAGTATCGGTAAGCGCATGGAAAAGTACTTCCGTGTGCGCTACGTGTATCAGGATATTGCGCGGTTACCCGAAGGGTTTTCCGTGCCTGAGGGGCGTGTGAAGCCTTGGGGTACGGGCCATGCCGTTGCCTGTTGTCAGGGTGTGGTGGACGGGCCGTTTGCCGTTATCAATGCCGATGATTATTATGGGCCGAGCGCCTTTGCGGCTGTGTATGATTTCCTGAAGAACAATCAGGAGGATTCGCAGTATGCGATGGTGGGTTACCGTGTAGGTAATACCTTAACTGAGAACGGGTCGGTCTCCCGCGGCGTCTGCTGTGTCGAGGATGGCAAGCTGGTTGACGTGACCGAGCGTACCTACATTGTGCTGCAAGGGGATGGCGCCGCCTATTCGGAAGACGGCGGCGAAACCTTCACGGCGCTGGATAAGAATGCCTTGGTGTCGATGAATTTGTGGGGCTTTACGGGCGCTTTTATCGATCAGATTTGGGCTCGTTTCCCTGCCTTTTTAGAGGAAAATTTGGCGAAAAACCCGTTAAAATGCGAATATTATCTGCCCTTTGTGGTCAATGAGCAGCTCAAAGACGGCAGTGCCGTGGTGCAGATGTTGCCCTGTGAAGAGAAATGGTATGGCGTGACCTACCGTGAGGATCTGGGGCGTGTGCAGGCGGCTGTAGCCGAAATGAAAGAAAAAGGATTATATAAGAAGGAGATTTGGTCGTGACAGAGATCATACAGCGTTTTTGTCTGCCGCCGATTGTGGGCAGTGAGCGCTTTGGTCATGGGCATATCAATCAAACCTTTGTATTGACTGCAGATACGGGTGATCGGTTTATTTTGCAAAAGATTAGTTCCCGTGCCTTTAAGAATGTGCCGGCCCTGATGGAGAATCTGGTGGCGGTGACCCTGCATTTGCAGAAAAAGGGTATGACGCCGACCTTGACTCCGTTGCCGACCAAGGATGGCGGGTACTATTTCAAGGATGCCCAGGGCGATTATTGGCGGTTGTATGAATTTATTGAGAACTCCGTGTGCTTACAGAAAGCCGAGTGCAAGGAGGATTTTTATCAAAGCGCGCGGGCGTTTGGCGCGTTTGCGCAAGCCTTGAATGATTTTCCGGCCGATACGCTGGTGGAGACCATTCCGAATTTCCACAATACGCCCGATCGGTTTCGCTTGTTTCATGAAGCGCTGGATGCCGACGTGATGGGGCGTGCCGCATCGGTAAAAGAGGAGATCGATTTTGCCTTGGCGCATGAGGCGGAAGCGTCGATTTTGGTGGATATGCTGGCAAAAGGTGAATTGCCCTTGCGGGTGACCCATAACGATACCAAACTCAACAATGTCATGCTCGACGCGACCACCCGCGAGCCGTTGTGTGTTATCGATCTGGATACCGTCATGCCCGGTCTGATCGCTTACGATTTCGGCGATTCGATTCGGTTTGGCGCATCCACGGCGGCAGAGGATGAAACCGACCTGAGCAAGGTGAAGTTTGATATGGAATATTACAAGGCGTACTTAAAGGGATATTATGAGACCTTCCCCGATATGACCGATGCCGAACGCAAAAGTTTGCCCATCGGCTCGAAGATGATGACGCTGGAATGCGGCGTTCGTTTTCTGACCGACTATTTGGCAGGAGACGTCTATTTTGGGATTCACCGTCCCGACCATAATTTAGATCGTTGCCGTACCCAGTTTAAGCTGGTGGAGGATATGGAGCGGCAATGGGATGCCATGTGTTCGCTTATCTAAAAAAGACCTGCAGTAACTACTGCAGGTCTTTTTTTATGCGTTCGGGTATTCGTTACAGAGTAAGCGATAGGGGGCTTCGTCCTCGTCAATGTCAGGAAACCGTCCAACAGGGGGAAGAAAGCGGTTATCGGTATAATCGTCATTGCATTGGCTGACTTCGCCAAGCAAAACGGGGCCTGTGCCGGGCTCAACCTGAAAATCGTGATACATTCGCTGAGTAACGAACAGGCTCTCGCCGGGGCAAAGACGAATCTGCGTGCCGGCCGGTACGGTGAGTTGGCAGCCGTCCTTATGGATAGTGACGTCCGACTCGTAATCAATCTCCTCGTTCGGGAGAGAGTTGTAAACACGGATTAGACAGTTGCCGCCACCTCGGTTGATGATGTCCTCAGTCTTGTACCAATGGAAGTGGTTACAGGCCATCTGACCTTCTTTGAGGTAGAGCAGTTTCTCAGCATATACTTTGGGGTATTTGTCGAGCATGGTACGGTTACCGTTGCGAATGGTGATAAGGGAAAAACCGATCTTATCAAAATCCCCTTGCCCAAAATCGGTGATATCCCAGCCGAGCATACAGTCACGCACCTCATCGTATTCGTGACCCTTTGTTTGCCAATCCGTGGGAGTAAAATGACAAAAAGGCGGGAGATAACAATGGTATTTTTCGCACATGGCTTCTAATTCTTTAAGCGCGGCATTGATTTGTGAACGTTTCATATTGTCCTCCTGTTTTCGTTTGCCTTTTTATGCTTTGCCGGCACAGCCGAACAAGGCCATTCTTTTTTTGACGATTTCCTTGATGGCATTGACTTTCGCGTTACGGGCCTCCAGATAGTCCAGACCGTCATTGGTGGCCTTGACAAAGGCCGCCTGCCCCGTGTTGCACAGTTCGGTAAAGATGTTGACCTTGGCAATACCGCCCTCGATGGTGGCACGGAACTGCTCCTCGGTCAGACCGCTGCCGCCGTGCAGAACCAGCGGAGTGTCCAGAGCCGAACGGATGGCACGCAGACGGTCGATATCCAGTACCGGCTTGGTTTTGTAGTTGCCGTGGGCGGTGCCGATGGCAACGGCCAAGGCATCAACGCCGGTGCGATTGACGAAATCAACGGCTTCTTCAACGGTGGTATAGCAACCGTCGCCGTCGGCCGCCTGACCGACATGACCGATCTCACCCTCCACGCTTGCGCCGAAGGCATGGGCAATTTTTACAACCTGAGCGGTGTCGCTGATGTTCTGGTCGGGATCGCCGAGCGAGCCGTCGAACATGATGCTGGAGAAGCCGAGTTGCAGGGCTTCCATGCAACGCTCGAAGGTCAGGCCGTGGTCATAATGCAGAACAACGGGAACGCTGGCCTTCTTGGCCAGATCGAGTAGGGTGGGGCTTATGAGCTTGAGCTCGCCGTAGGGGAGCAGGATTTCGGCAGTGCCGATGACGACAGGGGAGCGCATCTCCTCGGCCGCCTCGATAACGGCCTGTGCCGTATCCGAGTCGATGGTGTTGAACAGGCCGACGGCGTAATGCTCCGCCTGTGCTTTTTTGAGAACGTCGTTAAGATTTACAAGCATAATTTTCTCCTTTGATATTGATTCATCATTTCTTGAATTTCGGATTTGGTGCGCATACCGTCTACCGAGTTTGCGCTAAACAGGTTGCAGGCGGCGGCGGTAGAAGCAAATTCCAGCATTTCGGTATCGCTCATCTGATGGTAGATACCGTAGAGGCAACCGGCGCAGAAGGCGTCGCCGGCACCGACACTGCCCTTAATTTCTTCGGGCGGAATTTGCAACGAGGGAATAACGGTAAAGTTTCCGCTGTTATCCAGACAGAAGCCGGCTTCCTTGGCGTGAACGATGACCTTTTGGCTGACGCCGGCGGCCATGGTTTTCTCCATCGCTTCTCGAAGGATCTCCAGATTCAGAGAGCCGTCTTCCATGCGGGGATCGAGCGACCAGACACGGCAACATTCGATCTCGTTGATGATCACGTAGTCGCAATAGGGCAGGACGGGAATGATGGTTGAGGCATAGTCGGCGCTATTGTTGGATACCACGTCGATGCTGGTTTTGATGCCGGTCTGCTGTGCTTGGTGCAAGAACCGAGCCATAACCGTGCCATACTCCTCATCGGGCGCATCGAACTGATCCAAAAGCAGAATGTATCCGATGTGCAGGATCTTGCAGGAGAGGGCCGAAACGTCGATATCCTCAGGCGAAAACAGGGCGTTGGCCCCTCGGGTATGGAAGAAG
>JAZKZU010000211.1:0-2333 GCA_045612825.1 Eubacteriales bacterium | reverse complement strand
CCCGTCGGCTCACCAAGCTCATCCCGTAAATCCCAAATTTCATGGGTAATCTCACGGCCGCTCGATTGCATGGGAACGATCTTTCGTCCATCTTTTTCCTGTGCGGAATCTCCCTCAAACCCGCAGTCCGAAAACAACTCACGATCATAGAGGGCCACGTCGGCTGTCAGATCGGGATGAACGGTGCGTAAATAATCCAATAATAGCGGGGCGGCATCGCCACGCCGATAACGGTTCTCCAAACAGAAATACAGGATATGCCCCTGTTCGGTCAAGCAACAACCGATGAGCCGTTCTCCGTCAAAGATGCCAAACAGCCGCACCTGTCCCTGTTCAATTTTCTTGTGCCATTCCTTGTCCTGCGACAGGCTGCGCAACACAGCGGCACGGCCCGCACGGGATTGCAAGGGGGCTTCTTGTTTTTGGAAAGAGCGCCGAAGGAGCGACAGGGCTTCGCCTGCACGGTTCTCGGCACATTCGCCTACTGTTATACTCATATAAGGCTCCGTAAAAGTAATCTTTATGACAGTATATCACAAAAAGTTCTCGGTATAAAGCCCCTTTCCGAAGAATATTATGAAATGAAAGGAGGCGGAAACGATGAATGACGAGCAAAACCGATCCGCAAAATTACATAATATTATTCTGGAAGGACGAACCGCCCTCTCGGCATCGGGGGTAGAAGATGTCGATAGTTTCGATGAGAATTCGGTGAGCATCTTTACCGGCATGGGGGTCTTAACCATTCGGGGCGAGCAACTGCACATCAATAAATTCTCCATCGAAACAGGCGAGCTGGCGCTGGAGGGGAATATCTATTCCTTGTCCTATACGGATGATTTAGGTAAAAAGGGCGGCGGCTTTTTCTCTAAGGTATTTCGGTAATCGATGGAACTGATTATCGCCGAAGAACTTGCCGTTGTGGGATACGCCGCCTTGTTCGGAGTCTGCGTGGGCATTCTGTATGATGTCTTTCGGGTGCTGCGTCTGATCTTCCGTCCGTCGGTGGCCGCCGTCTTTGTGGAAGACCTGATCTTCTTTTTCATTACGGCAACCTTGACCGGCATGTTTATCTTCACCTTTCATTCGGGTGTGATCCGCCTTTATATCTTTGTCAGTGCGGTGGCCGGTGCCGCATTGTGGTACATGACTCTGGGACGAATTTTCTACCGGCTGTGGCGCAGGGTGGCCGATAAGATCCGGCGATTTTTTGCGGTATTATCGGCGCCGCTGCGCAAAATTTTTGAAAAATACAAGCAGAAAATGATCCAAAAGCGGCAGGAAAATCAAAAAAAAGAGGCAAAAAATCAGAAAAAACTCTTCCATTTTCGCAAAAAACATAATATAATAGAAGAGTCGAAGTATGCGTATGTGCAAAAAGAAAGGATGAATCGCCGTGAAAGTTAAAAAATTCACTTGGCAGAATGTCGCCATGATTGTAGTTCTGGTTGTTGCCTTGGTGCTGGTTGGCGGTATCCTTTCCAACCACATCAAGCAAAGCCAAGCCAGAGAAGAAATCGAAAAATATGAGCAGATGATCCAGCAGCAAACGGACGAAAATGCCGAGCTGAAAGATGTTATCAACAGCGGCGATATTGATGAATATGCCGCCGGCATCGCTCGTGATCAGCTGGGCTACGGCGAGAGCGACGAAAAGGTGTATGTCAACATCACCGGCAAATAAGAATCCTATCCTCAGAACTTCGGGTCTGAGGATTTTTTTATTTCCATTTTCGCAAAAGTGTGGTATACTAATAAAAAAAGAGTTGCGGAGGCTATTATGATATACGATTTGTTAATTATCGGCGCCGGTCCTGCCGGCCTTACCGCCGGCATTTATGCCGGCCGTGCGGGGCTGAGCACCCTCATGATCGAGTCGCTGTTCCCCGGTGGACAAGCGGCTACCACCTATGAGGTAGCCAACTTCCCCGGTTTTGTCAACATTACCGGTCCGGATCTGACGGCCAAGATGGCCGAGCAAGCCGAAAGCTGCGGGGCTGAAATGGCCTATGATGAAATCACGGGCGTGGACTTTTCGGGCGAGGTGAAAACCGTCTTTGCCGGTGAGCGCACCTATCAGGGGCGCAGTGTCATCATTGCCAGCGGCGCCAAAAAGCGGCAGTTGGATATCCCCGGTGAGGCCGAATTGATGGGGAGCGGCGTGTCCTATTGCGCCACCTGCGACGGCGGATTTTTCAAGGGGCAGACGGTGGCCGTTGTCGGCGGCGGAAATACGGCGCTGGAGGATGCGCTGTATCTGGCGAATTTGTGCGAAAAGGTGTATCTGGTGCACCGTCGGGATGCCTTCCGTGGCGTGGCGGCGCTGGAAAAGC
>JAZKZU010000210.1:0-2918 GCA_045612825.1 Eubacteriales bacterium | reverse complement strand
TTCGTGAAAACAGAATATTGAAAACCCTTTATCTGTGGGGTTTTGTAACGATAAGTGGCAATTCGTAAAAATACAAAAGTACTCCCCACGATGAAACCCCTTGACTAAATAAAAAAACTCTCTGCCGAAACTCGGCAGAGAGTTTTTATTTGCGGGTTGGTTTTACATTTGAGGCGGGCGTTATGTCACCGTCAATAGAACCGTTTTCATCCTCGAAATTCTTAATACTTTGGCGAATTAAAACAAGCACTTGACTATTAACGCTTCTGCCTTCATAGTCAGCAATGTAGGAAAGTTTATTTAACATTTCTTCCTCAATTCGAATAGAAACGCTCTTAATAGACATACAATCACCTCAAAACAAATATATTATATATTTATTTTAGGTATATTATGTGTTATAATGTTGTGAATAGATATATGGTATATCTATAATATTTACAAGGGGATTATAGTAATGACAGATGAGGTATACACGTGTTGTTTTATTGGGCATCGGACGATACAGGAAACCGAGGAATTGAAACGGGGATTGCACAGGACGATAGAGCGGTTGATCTGTGAGGCGGGGGTGGATACCTTTTTGTTTGGCAGTAAGAGTCGGTTTGACGAGTTGTGTTTGGAAACGGTGACACAGATGAAAGAGAAATACCCGCACATAAAACGAATTTACGTGCGGGCGGAATATCCTGTTATTGATGAGGAGTATAGGAAGTATTTGTTGGAGTGTTATGAGGACACCTATTTTCCCGAACGGATCAAAGGAGCGGGTCGAGTCGCTTATGTCGAGCGCAATTATGAGATGATTCAGAACAGTCAATATTGTATTTTCTATTATGATCCATCCAATGCTCCCGTTACTCGTAAAAGCGGCACTAAGGTGGCTTTGGATTATGCTTGTAAACGGCACAGGCAGGTTATGAATATGGTTGAGAATGAAAAACATCCTAGATCTAGTGATATGCCCCCAAAAAGTTAGACACTTTTTGGGGGGCATATCACTGAGGATGATGTTTTTTTGAGTGTTCTATTGAAAAGAGGGTTAAATTATAGTATAGTAAGAATATCAAAAAGAAGGAGCAGAATATGGAATTTTTGAATAAGATTTGGGAAAAGATAAAATCATTCTTTACGAACAAAGCGCCTGTGGTGGATCAGGCGGCCATAGATGAGGCACGAGCACAGCGTTTGCAGGAGCTTAACGATCCTGAGGATGATTTTGCTGACGATATTGCTTATGATGCGCAGGAGTTGGAGAAGTTATCTCGTCAGGCGGCAAATAAGCGGGCGTTTCGCAGCGGCTATTACATTTTCGGTTCCATTCTGGCGCTTGGGCTGGTGGCATGGGGCTTGATCGGGTTGTTGATAACGCCAAAGCCCGATATCAGCATCATGATACAGGCCGACGGCTTGGTGGAAGACGGGGATGTGGAGAGCATCCGCGCGTTAGTGGCCGATGCGATCGGGGATCGCAACGGGGACGGCAAGGTTGTGGTGGAAGTGACCGAGATCAGTATGCCTGCGGTGCGCAATGAGGAAAACGAAGCGGCATTTCTGGCGGGTGAGCAGAACATACAAGAGGTGCTGATTGCGCCCACGATTGCCTTGATTTTCGGCCGAGAGGATTTTCTGGCTGCGGCGGATGTGACCGAGGATCGGTTAGCGTTGGCGCAGGTTCTGCCTGAGTTAAGCGAGAACAATCCGCTCAACGATTATTTTGTGGCCTACCGCATGGGAGAAACCAAACAGATCGCAGACGCTAAGGACGTATACAACACACTTTCATAAGGAGAGATGAGTTTGGACTTATTGCGGGACATTGCGCTGAATGTGGTTCGGGTGACCGAGGTGGCGGCCTTGCGTGCCTCCCGACAGTTGGGGATGGCCGATAAGAATGCGGCCGACAAGGCGGCGACCGATGGGATGCGGGGTATGCTGGATATGCTCAACATCCGAGGCACGATCATCAACGGGGAAGGGGTCAAGGATAAGGCGCCGATGCTGTATATCGGGGAGAAGGTCGGCAACTGGGAAGTTGATTACCCCGAGGTGGATATTTCGGTTGATCCGATCGACGGAACTCGTTTGGTGGCCAACGGTCAGGCCAATGCGCTGGCGATTATGGCGGTGGGGGATAAGGGTTCGATGTCCTTTTTGCCTACCTTTTATGCCGAGAAATTGTCCTACGGTCCAAAACTCAAAGGGTGTTTGGATATCAACTGCAGTATACGGGAAAATCTCAAAATTGCCTCGATCAAACTGGATAAGCCGGTGCGGGATCTGACCATTGCGGTGTTGGATCGGCCGCGGCATGCCGAGTTGATTGCGCAGATCCGACAGGTGGGCGCCCGCATCAAACTCATTGGTGACGGTGATGTGGCGGCGGGGATTGCGACCTGCCTTGAGGGGGAGAAGATTGACCTGTGCACCGGCATCGGCGGTGCGCCTGAAGCGGTGATTGCGGCGGCGGCCATGCGGGGCATGGGCGGCGATATACAGGTAAAGTTGTTTGCGCAGGATGAGGAAGAACGGGAGCGTGCCATTGCCGAGGGGTATGATCTGGATAAGGTCTACTTTGCTGAGGATCTGGCACGGGGAGATGACGTGATTTTCGCCTGCACCGGTATTACCGACGGGGAGTTGTTGCCGGGTATTAAATATTCGGGCAAGAAGGCGACCTCGTATTCAATTGTGACCCGAACCGTAACGGGCACGGTGCGCTATATTCAGGCCGATCATGACCTTAAACAAAAGACCATTCCCTCCAAGGAAGCCAGTGGCGAGCAGATTGTGTAAAAAATTATAATTGTTTTTTATTACCCCTTGTCAGAAAAAAAATAAGGGTGTATAATAAGGTGTAATTTTTTTTAGGAGATGAAAATATGCGTTTTTATGTTACCGAAGATTATGCACAGATG
>JAZKZU010000209.1:0-2921 GCA_045612825.1 Eubacteriales bacterium | reverse complement strand
CGACGCCCTGCACACCGGCCTCACGCATACGGTTAACGGCGTTGCAACCGGCACCGCCGACACCTACGATCTTTATATTGGCTATGCGATTTTGTTCATCTGCTATCTGAAACGGCATATTTATAATCTCCTTATTATGTTCTTCCTCTATTTTATAATTTTTCTGCCGAAAATTCAATAGTCAATCTTAAATTTTTCACAGTTTTTCGAAACTTTATTCATATTGCGGCCGATAATAGACCTTATTGGCATCCGATGCGTCAATCGTTGCGGTCACATCGGCGGGATTCGACTCGATCACCTTGGCAATCATCTGCAGTTTATTCTCCAGTTTTTCCACATCGCCCAGCTCACAGGTAAAAGCCTCGCCATAGCGGAAGAAGATATCATATCTCTTCTCCACGTTCAGTTCGGTTGTATCACCCAGCATCCCCGCCTTATCCAATGCATCCATCACCTGCGCAATCAACTGCGCAGACTCCTCATTCTCGAACACGGCAATCGAGCCCGGTTCATATTGAGTCACCGCACAACCGCTGATCAATACCAGATCCAGCGGCTGAACCGGCGTTACTTCCAACACTTTGGAATCAGCATCCAGCACCGCATAGTCCCCGCCAACGGGCACAACCCCCACCGGCACGGCTTCCTCTACTTCAATGACAATCTTATCCATCAGCACACGGCGGATATTGACCGACTTGATGCGGGGCAGTTCCCGTACCATTCGATCCTCAATCCGAGCCATATTGGTACGGAACATATTATCCTGCAGGACAATGCCCGTGGCATCCACGATGCGTTGTTCGGTATAGTATCCTTCGCCCTCGACCTCGATCTGGGCAATATTAAACAGAACCGTGAGGGACAATACGGCAAAAACGATCAGCAAGACGGCCGTAAAAATGGCATAGAACAGGATATCTCTGCGTTTACGCTTGCCCTTGGACATGGGCATACTGCGGTAATTTTCAATCGTTTCCCGCATCCGCTCGGCCGTATCGCCACGGCGCATACGGGCGGCCTCTCTGGCCTGTTCCTTGGCCAGTTGCTCCTTGGTTTTGGCGGGCGCTTTCTTTTTGGGCGCACCGATACCGAGAAAGCGGCGTTTGGGCTTACTCTTTTTCACGACCTGTTTTTTTACTGCAGTCTTTTTTGGGGTCGGTTTGACCGCAGGAGCAACCGGCGCCGTCTTGCCGTGGTAGGCGTCGACAATGGCCTGCAGTTGCTCTTGCGATCTGCGTTTATTCTGTTGCTGTCGTTCACTCAGCTTCATAATCTTCCCTTTTAATATCTGCGCCCAAGGCCGACAAAGCCAGTTCAGGCGCATCGTATCCTCGGTCTATATGTTCAATTCTCTCAATCACCGTAGTGCCCTGCGCTGCAAGCGCCGCGCAGATCAGAGCCGCACCGCCCCGCAGGTCGGTCGCCTCCACGTTGGTACCCCATAACCTTTCCACGCCCTCGACAACGGCTACCCGTTGCTCGACCTGAATACGGGCGCCCATGCGGCGCAGTTCGCCCACGTGCCGATACCGATTTTCAAAAACCGTTTCAATAAAAAGAGAGGAGCCCCGGCAAATACACGCCAGCGCCATCATCAGTGCTTGTGCATCGGTCGGAAACCCCGGATAATATGTCGTTCGTACCGTACGGGGTGCCAACGGTCTGGTATCAGCATATACCATAATCCGCCGTCCGTCAACCCGTATTTTTATTCCCATCTCATGTAACAGGCCGGTAATGGCCGAAATATGCTCGGGAATGACCCCGAAAAGTTCCACCTTTCCCCCGCTCATGCACCCGGCAATGACGTAGGTTGCCGCCACGATACGGTCAGGAATAATGCGGTGTTCACAGCCCCCAAGCCGCTCGACGCCCTGTATGGCGATGCGGCTGGTACCGGCGCCCGAGATGCGAGCTCCCATGGCATTAAGAAAATTTTGCAAATCGACAATTTCCGGCTCACAGGCGGCGTTGTGGATCACCGTTTCGCCCTTGGCCTTGACCGCCGCCAGCATGATATTCTCGGTAGCGCCAACGCTGGGAATGGCCAGCGATACCGATGCGCCGATCAGCCCGTCGGGACAGGTACAGGCGAGAAATCCGCCCTCCTCAATCACACGCACACCCATCTGGCGCAGGGCCGAAATATGTAGGTCGATCGGCCTGGGCCCCAATTCGCAGCCGCCGGGGAAACTGATCTTGGCGCTTTGTTCCCGTGTCAGGATTGCGCCTAAAAACATGACCGAGGAGCGCATTTTCCGCATCAGTTCGTCGGGAATGTCATTGATTCCGCCGCCTGAGGCATCGACGATCACCGCATCCTCCTGCCGCACAACCCGACAGCCCAGATGCCGCAAAATATCGCAAGCCGCTTCGGTATCCGAAAGGCGGGGACAGTTGCGGATCACGCATTGTCCGTCGGATGTCAGCGTGGCCGCCAGAATGGGCAGCACGCTGTTTTTTGAGCCTTGTATATCAATCGCTCCGGACAGTTTTCTTCCGCCGTTAATGACTAATCTTTGCATCGCTTCATCCTCCATACTTCATGGTATGCAGGGTGAAAAACGATTGTTACTTGAGTATTGCTTCGATATGATTGACGATCTCGCTCGCCGCATCGGTATGCGCCAAGGCCAGCGCCGCCTTGGCCATGCGACTGTGCTTATCGCAATCAAGCGCCACCTCGGTCAGCGCCGTGTACAGGCTTTCTCCGTTTAAGTCCTTCTCCTCGATCAACAGCGCCGCACCCGCATCCCGCAACACGCAAGCGTTGTGATACTGATGATTCTCGGCCACATTGGGCGAGGGAATGAGAATGGACGGTTTGCCCATAGCCGCAATCTCGGCCAAGGAAATGGCGCCCGCACGGGAAATGACCACATCGGCCGCCGCCATACATTCGGACATATTATAGA
>JAZKZU010000208.1:0-5272 GCA_045612825.1 Eubacteriales bacterium | reverse complement strand
GCGGGTTCAGGGCGATAATCTGCGCCAGTGTCAGCCCGTTTTTCGCCGCAATGCCCGACAGGGTATCCCCTGCCGTCACCGTGTAGGTGTTGCGGGCGGCGGTGGGGTTTGCGATCCAGCCGGTCACCTGCCCTGCCACGCCGATGCGAGAGGGGGCGTTGGTGATGCGGATGCGGCCGTTAATCACCGCATCGTCCCAGCGCCAGTAGTTGCCGCTGACGTAGGCGGCGGGCGTGGTAGCGGTGGACGAGGCGTAGAGCGGCTCGCCCGTTAAGGTCAAGGCCGTCGGGGCGGGCGGGAGCGTCGGTTCAGGTAGCCGTTGCACCCCGCGGCTATCGTCGGACGCCTGCTGGTCGGGGTAGAGATAGGTGACGGTGCGAGGGTCGACGGCATATTGCGCCTTGTCGGACATACGCCAGTTTATATAGGCGGCGGGGGTCAGCCAGGTTTCAAAGTGCAGGTGCACGCCGTTGGCCAGCCCCGTGTCGCCCATGATGCCGATGCGCTGACCCATGGTGACCGACTGCCCTTTGACCACGTTCAGCGAGCGCAGATGCCAATACAGGGTATAGCACCAGCCGTCCGTACGCTTGTGGCGGAGCACGGCGTAGATGGCGCCGTAGGTCGGCTCGGTGCCGCAATCGACGACCAGCCCGTCGGCGGCGGCGAGGATAGGTTCGGCGGGCGTGTCATGCCAACCGAAATCCAGCGCCCGATGCCCCGCCGAGTAGTATTGGGTAATGCCCACGTAATTTACCGGATAACGCAAATTCATAAAACTCCTCCCTTACCTCTTCACTATTCACTCTTACTTCTTACCTCGCCGGGCTTGTCGTAAGACAAGGCTCGGCTGCTGTCTTGCAGTCCGGCGGTGGTGGGGTCGTTGACGGTGTTCCACACCGACAACAGCATGGCCACCACCGTGACGGGGTTGGAAAGCCCCTGCATCACGACCTGCCACAGGGCGCGCCAGGTGGTGATCTGATCCCACACCAGCCCCATCTGGGTGAGCATGGGCACGAACAGCGCCACCACCACCTGCGCCCAGAATACAGGGTTCTTGACTCGAACCAGCCAGTTAATACCTAAAAAATGTTTCATAAATACCTCTTCACTCTTACTTCTTACCTCATTCAAGGGCTCATGCGAGCCCCTGAATATACCACACCACAAATCCCAGCAGGGCGGCAAGCAGGGTGCCGGAGATGCCCCACAGGGCACGGACGAGAGATTTGAGGGAGGCGTCGAGGGTGTTGAGTTTCTCATGCATACGGGCGTTCATCACCGCCATATCCGAAAAGCGGAGATTTTGCCCTGCCTGCGCCTGCTCCAGATGATGCAGGCGGGCGTCAACACGCTCAAAATGCTCCCGACAAACCGCCAATTCCTTTTCATCCATGGCTTACACCACGATGTTGAGCAGTTTGCTGTAGGAATCGGTGTCCAGATCCCGATAGGCCAAGTCCAGATATTTCTGGGACTGGGCCAGAATCCGATTGCGGGGATTGTCTTCACCCGGCATGACGCTCCACGCCAGCGATTTGAGCTGCTTTTCCAGCCACTTATACTTTTCCTTTTCCGTTCCGTTGACGGGATAGCCGACCACCTCGGTCTTGGCTGTGCTCGTCTTCTTGGCTGCCTGTGCCGCCAGTTTCAGCTGGTACTGACGGTCGGCCTCGGCCTTTTTCTCGGCCGCCTCCTGCCGACGGATATTCTCCTCCATAAGTAAAGTATATGCGTTATCCCTCGCTTTGGTGTCGGCCTCATCCAGCGCCGTCAACGCCTTTTGCTCCTGCTCCGAGAGGTTCTGCAACTCCTCGTCGGTCTTGTTGCGGATGGCCGTGAGCATATTCTGATACACGTTGTAATAGCCCACCTTGGCCGTTTCGGTTTTGCCCGAATCGCTAAGCCCGCGGGCGGCCATCTTCTCAGCCTCGATGCCGCTGGGGTCGATGTTCTTGGCATAGTCGGCGTAGGCGCCTCGGGTCAAATCCTCCCGCTCGGCCTTGGCCGTTTCCTTTTTTTGGGCATAGGCGGCCGTCGTCTGCTCCCGTTTCTTATCCAGCTCGGCCAGCGCCGCCTGCAATTTCTTCTCGATCAACTCATCGATGATTTTTTCGTAGTCCATATATTTCCTTTCTATCCAAACCTCTCTATCCCCCGCCGACAGGGGGGAGAGACCGACACCTGCCGAGGCCCTTTCTCTCCCTCCGTCAAGGCGTTTCGCCTTGCCACCTCCCTCGTCAGAGGGAGGTAAAGAGGTTAGGAATTCAATAATTGGAAGCTTCGCTTCCTCCGAATTTATCCAACCCTTTTCCACATATACACGCTTAAGTAGGGCGGCATATTGTTATGGGAAGCGCCGCCGCCGGCATATCCCGTATTAAAACGGGTACTGCCGTTTACGGTCACCGCCGCCGCATATCCGGCACCGGGATGGACGCTATTATCGTAAGTCAATTCATAGTCCCAGAAATAGATCCCGTCGTGCTTATGCGAGGGCAGTTCGTCCACCGACAGCGTATGCCGCTCCTCCCCGCCCGTCTCCCCGACGGGGTGGGCATTCGATGCCGCCAGCAAAAAGGCGTTCTCGATCCGCTCCCACACCCCGCCGAAGCGGGTGGCGGGATTGGTTGGGTCAAGGCTTAGGTAGATACTGCCCACCGGCCACAGATCCTCTATCGTCGGCAGGTGCCGCACCGTCTGCGCCAGCTTTCCCAGCAGCGACAGATCATACTCCCGCTTGATTCTTTCGTAATCCGAAATCATGCTTACTCCTTTCCGTTCAACGAAACCGTAGGTTTCCACTTATCAGACCTTCCCCCGAGGGGGAAGGTGGCAAGGCGGAACGCCTTGACGGATGAGGGGCCTTCTGGCTTCATCAATTTTTATTGCCACTCAACCTCCTAACGCACAGCGCATCGAAAAGGCGGTGGCAATAGCCATGCTTCTGTCCGGACGTCACCTCATCAGTCTCGTCGCTTTGCTCCTCGACAGCTTCCCCTCAAGGGGAAGCCCTAAAAGGTTGGGAGCTTCGTTTCCTTTGTATTTATTTCGCTGCCACCCACACACCATTCTGCCGCACCAGCACCACGGCGGGGCTGCGCCCAACGTAGGCCACCCCACGCCGCCACAGGCCGTCCTTGCGGATGTGAAGATTGCCCCGCTCGCTCAGCGCCACCTGCGCCGTCACCGCCCCCAACTCCTTGCCGTTTTGCAGGGTGGTCAGTTGCACCGTCAGCGCCGTCTGCTCGGCGCGGTAAAGGGTGAGCAGTTCGGCGGCGGTGAGGGTAACCGTCGTGCCCGAAGCATACGAATTACGCACCGCCACCGCCGTTTGCCCCGCCAGCAGGGTCAGGCGGTGGGTGAAGGTGGACGCAGCGGGAGCAAAGGTCACCGACACGCCCGCCTCAATCGCCCCGTCGGACAGATGCACCTGCCCGATCTCGCTCTTGCGGGGAATGGCGGTTAACACCAAGGTAACCGCCACCGTCGCCTCGCCCGGATTGGGATAGGCGCCGTCGGTCGAATCGAGGGTGGCCGTCACTTTTATCGTCTTGGTCCCGTCGGCATTGTGCGCCACCGTCCCGCTGTAACTCTTCAGTTCCACACTCCCGTAATGGCTCGGCAAATCGTAACTGCCGTCATAGGACGCAACACTCGTCCCGTCAATGGCGATGTTGCCCCACATTCGGTTGCCCTGAATGTAACTGCCGTTGGCTTTGAGCGTGAGCGTGACGGATATGTTCGAGGTGTTGTCCGATACCGAGGTAGACGTTTCAACCGCCGTCACCGTCAGCGTGTACCCATATTTCGAGGTGGTAACACTGTTACTTGCCATCTCCTCACCTCATCAATACCAAATATAAATATCCCCGTCCGCGCCGCCGACAGGTGCAGACGTGCCAACGGTGATCTTATCCTGCTTGCCGTCAATCAGCGCCACCGCCTCCTCGACCGCCGTCAGCGCCTCGTCAAGCTGAGGCAACAGGGTCTTGTTGAGATAGTCCCCGATGGCTCGAGGACCTTGGTCGAACTTGGCCTTGAGGGAGGCCGCCGTTTCGGTCGGACTGTCGGGCAGTTTGGCAATCACCGCCAGATCGGCCGTCAATTTAGTTAATTTCATACTCATTCCTCACTTTACATAGCGTATCCACTCAGCCCCGTAGCGCACCGCCGCCACCCCGAACCGTCGGGTCGACGAGAAGCGCAGAGCCAGCGTCAGATAATCCTTCACGTGCAGGGGCAGGCGCACCAAATCCTGATCGGAATTGGTGAAGGACAGGGTGGCAAAATCCAGTTCGTTGAAATTCATGCCGCCCAGATGAAAGGTGCACAACTCCTTGGGCGCGCTCCCATCGATCACCGTCGATACGGTCACGTCGGCGTTGGCAATCCGCTTTAGGAGCGCCACCGCCCCGACCCGATCGGCACGCTTGCGCACCGCAGGATCGCCGGCACACTCATCCCTCGTGCAAAAATAACTCTCGATCGGCTGCCCCTCATCGTCCGTGCCGCTCCAAACCCCAAGGGTCGAGCCACGGCTCCAGTACAGGGTCTGCCCGTCGCTGTAGATGTTGTCCACCGCCGCATCCCAGATAAACCACTCGTACTCCCGCCGCCCGTCGATGCGGTAGGCGGCACGCCCGTCGGCCAGAAACAAAAGCCCGTCGGCCAGTATGCACAGGAAACTGCCCCACACCGCCATGGCCTGCACCCGACGGTTGATCAGGCTCGTATCGATAAGTGTCGATCTGTGACCCCAGCCGCCGCTCAGCCCCTCGACGCCACGGGCGGAAAGCCAGATCATATCGTCGAGAAAGGGGGCGGCATGGCCGACACAGCCGAGGGTCACCGCCAGATCGACACGGGGATAGACCCGACCCAGTTCGTAATCCAGACTCGGCTCATGGCGGGTGATGCCCTGCTCGGTAAAGGCGTACAGACAGCCCTCGCCCGCCGCCAACGCCGTCACCTCGCACTCGCCGACCTTGTAGAAATCGGTGTCGGCGAAGTAGGTGGGATCGTCCAGACGGCTATGGCGCACAATCCCTTTCTCGCCGCCCGCCACGAAGATGCGGTTGTAAAAGAGACAAACCTTGTGGCATTGTGTCAATTTCTGTCGAAAACTGTCGAATGTTGTCGAGAAGGTCACGGTGACGTTGTCGTCGCCCCCGTCAGCCGCCTTGGGCGCCGTGGCAAAGGTGACGGTACCGGCCGCCGCCTGCAGGGTAAAATTGCTGACAGCCGTTCCATCGACGGTTATCAATAT
>JAZKZU010000207.1:0-1186 GCA_045612825.1 Eubacteriales bacterium | reverse complement strand
GGAAGTTGCCGAGGATATGAACATTCTCGATCTGATGGTCGCCTGCGGTCTGGCCGCCTCCAAGAGTGAGGCCCGCCGTCTGGTTATGCAGGGCGGCGTGAGTGTCGACGATGAGAAAATCACCGCCATCGACTATACGATTACCCTCGACGCACTGAAAAACGGCGTCAAAATCCGCAAAGGCAAAAAGGTATTCCATAAAGCCATCCTCAAATAAACCGAAGCACCCCAATCGGGGTGCTTCTTCTTATATTATAATGTGCAATTTTCAAATTTCTTTTTGAAAGCAGCCAAATCCTCTTCGCCGTCGATAATGGTGAGGGTGCAGCCCATCTTGATCTTCTCAAACGGGCCGATGTGCCGAAGCACTCCCTTATCAATATCCATCTGCCGTCCGGCCGCAAAGCCGTTACTGGGCATCAGCCCCAGGCAATACTCGATCGAACCCATCGACCGCCATTCCACCAGTCGAGGTAGCACCTCATAACGGAAGGTGCTGTACATACCCAGCCCCAACTCCTTGTTGTAGGCGCCAACAACACAGTTGCCGTCCTCATCGTGCATCAGCTCATGCACGTACACGTTCTCAATCTTGCCGTCAATCGGATCGGTCACGGTGTTCCATTCATCCAGACACCGCTCGCTCTCCTCACTGGTAGGCGTGATCCCCTTAGTGGGAATGAACATCTCACAATCGGGACCAAGGATCGGGAAACCGTAGTTAAGATGATACATCATCATAAAGGGCGCTGTATAGAAACTCTCGTTTTCCACCTCATCGTCAATGGTGATCACCTTACTGCCGAGTTTCGACGAAATGGTGCGGCGCAGTACGTTGTTCTCAAAGAACAGGCCGTTATCCCGCATCTCACCCGATACGCCAACAACAAAATCATCCCCCTCCCACTTCTCAAAGGAGGCCACATTATCGGCAGGAATGAAACGTAAACGCCCATGGAAAATGTTGCGCCCCTCCTCCTCGCTGGGGTAATGTCCGCCCACGTTGGAAAACCCGCAGGTGTAAAGCATACCGCCCGAAATGGAACGCAGGAAATTGCGCCCCTCATGATCGGCCAGCCCCGCCTGCACAGGCCCTACCACCGACAGGAAGTTGATGGGAGTATTTTTATAACGCAGATTGAGAATATCCAGGCAACGGCTCTCCATCACCGAATAGCTCAAATCC
>JAZKZU010000206.1:0-8804 GCA_045612825.1 Eubacteriales bacterium | reverse complement strand
TGGGACCCAAGGAGTTGATGTGATGTGTTGTCTTCCTAAGACCGCTTGGCCTCCGACTTCACCTTCGGCCTGCCTGTGACCATTTCCCGTTGTTCGAACAACTACGGCCCGTATCATTTCCCCGAGAAACTGATTCCGTTGATGATTGCCAACGCCTTGGCTGATAAGCCGCTGCCCGTCTACGGCGAGGGCTTGAACGTGCGTGATTGGCTGTATGTTGAAGATCATTGCAAGGCCATTGATTTGATCATTCATAACGGCCGTGTTGGTGAGGTATACAACATCGGCGGCCACAACGAAATGAAGAACATTGATATCGTTAAGATTATTTGCAAGACGCTGGACAAGCCCGAAAGCCTGATTACCTACGTGACCGACCGCAAGGGGCATGATATGCGCTACGCCATTGATCCGACTAAGATTCACAACGAACTGGGCTGGTTGCCTGAGACCAAGTTTGCCGACGGCATCCAGAAGACGATCCAATGGTATCTGGACAACCGTGAGTGGTGGGAAACCATCATTTCGGGCGAATACCAAAACTACTACGAAAAGATGTACGGGAACCGCTAAATGAAAGTATTTGTTACCGGCGTCGGCGGCCAGTTGGGCCACGATGTGATGAATGAACTTGCCCGCCGTGGACATATCGGCATCGGCAGCGATTTAATAACGGGTGATGTTTTGCTGGACATTACCGATCAGGTGGCCGTAGAACATGCGTTGACTACCGCCCGTCCCGATGCGGTGATTCACTGCGCCGCATGGACGGCCGTGGATGCCGCCGAGGATGAGGAAAACCGTGATAAGGTGCACCAAATCAACGTCATGGGCACAAAATATATTGCCGATACCTGCAAGAACATCGGCTCCAAAATGATGTATATTAGCACCGATTACATTTTTAACGGGCAGGGTACGCAGCCGTGGGTGGCCGATTGTGAAGATTTTGCGCCGTTGAACGTGTACGGGAAGTCCAAATTGGAGGGCGAATTGGCTGTAAAGGCGGCAATTTCCTCTCATTTTATCGTCAGAATCGCTTGGGTTTTCGGCAAAAACGGCAAGAATTTCATCAAAACGATGCTAAACGTAGGCCAAAAATACGATACGGTGCGGGTAGTAAATGATCAGATCGGCACACCTACCTACACCTATGATCTGGCTCGTTTGCTGGTTGATATGATTGAGACCGAAAAATACGGCACCTATCATGCCACCAACGAAGGCGGCTACATTTCGTGGTATGACTTTACCTGTGAAATATTCCGTCAAGCGGGCTATACCACCAAGGTCGTCCCCGTAACCACCGAGGAATACGGATTATCCAAGGCGGCTCGGCCCTTTAACAGCCGATTAGATAAAAGCAAATTAGTGAAGAACGGGTTTACTCCCCTGCCCTCTTGGCAGGATGCCCTATCCCGCTATTTAAAGGAGATTGAAGATGGGTCAAATTAAGGTAACACCATGCCCGATTGAGGGATTATATATTATTGAGCCTGCGGTGCACGGTGACAACCGTGGCTATTTCATGGAAACCTATAATCAGCGGGATATGCAGGAAGCCGGCCTGAACATGGTGTTTGTTCAGGATAATCAGAGCATGTCGGTCAAAGGCGTTTTGCGTGGTTTGCATTTCCAGAAGCAATATCCGCAAGGCAAACTGGTGCGCGTCATTAAGGGGCGTGTGTTTGACGTGGCTGTGGATTTACGCAAAGACAGCAAGACCTACGGCGAATGGTTTGGCGTGGAATTGACCGAGGAGAACAAAAAGCAGTTCTATATTTCCGAGGGCTTTGCCCACGGATTTCTCGTACTGAGCGACACGGCCGAATTCTGCTATAAAGTGACCGACTTCTATCACCCCGGTGATGAGGGCGGCTTGGCGTGGAATGACCCGACCATCGGCATTCAGTGGCCGGAATTGATTGGTAACTATAACGGAACGGCATCGGCAGACAGCTACACGCTTGCCGACGGCACACTGCTCAATCTCAGCGACAAGGATCAAAAATGGCTGAGACTGAACGATACTTTTGCATTTTAAGGGGTGCACCATGCCGGATTTTTCTGTAATTGTACTCAATTACCATCCCGATAAGGATAAGCTGTTTGCCACGCTGCGTTCGATTCTCTGTCAAAAGGATGTATCTTTTGAGATCATTCTTGCGGATGACGGCTCCCCCGATCCTCTGCAACAAGAGATTGACGCATTTATGGCGTCCCATAATTTTACCGAATACCAACTGGTGCTTCATGAGCATAACGGCGGAACGGTTCGTAATTTCTACGACGGTCTGACCAAGGCAACGGGCAAATACATCAAACCGATTTCCCCCGGTGACTGCTTGTATGACGACCAGACCCTTGCCACGGTATTTCGCTACATGGAAAAGGAAGATGCACGTCTGATATTTGGGGATATGGTGTATTATTATGAGGATCAGATTTTCAATATCAAGACTCCGCTGATTGAAAGCATATACCACAAGCATCAAATCCGTAAGATTCAAAAGCATCAGATGATTTACTCCCAATACATTTCGGGGGCGTCTGTCTTCTATGAGCGCACTCTGCTGGAGCAAGGCTTGCAGACCATTCTGGATACGGTCATTTATGCTGAGGACACCATGTTACAACTGTTTTCGGCACAGGGAATCCAAACCCATCACCTGCCGCAATTTGTTGTATGGTATGAATACGGAACCGGACTGTCGACCGATCCGCAGCAGAAAATTTCACCCCGATTGAAAAACGATTTTTACCGTTTTTATCAGTTGTTACGGCAATTATATCCCCATAACCCCTATCTGAAACGCACGCATCGTATGTGGCGTATCGTTATGGAAAAGGGACGGGTACGTAATATAATCCGAAAGCTCATCAATATAGATAAGATCTTGTTCCGCATACGCTGCATCATGTTAAGCCGTGCGTATGTGTGTGCAGGGTATGATCTTGCATGGCTTAAAGACTACACAAAGAAGGATGACACCTGTAATGGAAATTAAAAAATATCAGTTCCCTCCTCACGGAGATGAACGAGGCCAATTAATCGCCATTGAGGCCATGAATCACATACCTTTTACCGTCAAACGTGTCTACTACATTTATGATACTCTGCCCGGTGTACGCCGTGGGTTTCACGCCCATCGCAATCTGGAGCAGATTCTCATTTGCGTCAGCGGAAGCTGTATGATCCATTTGGATAATGGATTGGAAACGCAGGAAGTGCGTCTGGACTCGCCTACCGAAGGGTTATACATTGCCAACGATATGTGGCGGGAGATGTATGATTTTTCAGAAGATGCCGTCTTGCTGGTACTGGCATCCGAGATCTACGATGAGGCCGATTATATTCGTAACTACGATACCTTTATGGATATGGTTCGTAATAAGGAGAAAGAATGATGAATATTCCTTTTGTTACCTTCCGACCGTTGGAAAAAGAATTGGATGCCGATTTGCGCGCGGCATTTACCCGTGTATATGAAAACAGTTGGTACATTGGCGGAAAGGAAGACGAGGCTTTTGAGGAAGCCTTTGCCGCCTACTGTCACACCAAATACTGCATTGGTGTCGGCAACGGATTGGATGCGCTGATGTTAGCCCTTCGGGCGCTTGGTGTGGGTAAGGGAGATGAGGTTATTGTCCCGTCCAACACCTTTATTGCCACGGCGCTGGCCGTTACCTACGTGGGTGCAACGCCCGTGTTTGTTGAGCCCGATATTCGCACCTATAACATCGATCCTGCCCGTATTGAAGAGAAGATCAATGCCAAGACCCGAGCCATTATGCCGGTGCATCTGTACGGTCAGCCAGCTGACATGGATCCGATTATGGCTATCGCAAAAAAATATAATTTATTTGTGATTGAAGACTGCGCACAAGCACACGGCGCTACCTACAAAGGACAGGGCATCGGCTCTTTTGGGGATGCGGCGGGATTCAGTTTCTATCCAGGCAAAAATCTTGGGGCGCTGGGCGATGCCGGTGCGGTTGTAACCAATAACAAGGATTTAGCGGATAAAATCCGTGCCCTTGGCAACTACGGTTCCGACTACAAGTACCATCACATCTATCAAGGCACCAACTCCCGTTTGGATGAACTGCAGGCCGCTTTTTTGTCGGCTAAGTTGCCGCACATGGACAAGGTAAACGAGAATCGCCGTGCCATTGCCGAGAAATTCTCCCAAGGTATTCACAATCCGTTGGTGGAACTGCCTTACATCCTGCCCGAAACCGAGCCGGTTTGGCACATTTATGCGGTTCGCAGTCGGCATCGGGATGCGTTGGCTGACTTCTTACAATCCAAAGGGATTGGCACCAATAAGCACTACCCCATCGCCATGCACATGCAGGAATGTTACAAAGAACTGGGCATTAAGCAGGGCGAATTACCGATTGCAGAAGAAATCAGCGCCACGCAGCTCAGCCTGCCGCTGTACTATGGCATGACCGATGAGGAAATTCAATATGTGATCGATCAGATCAATGGGTTTGCCGTATAAGAGGTTTTACATGAAAGTTTTAATGGTTGTTTCTTGGTATAGCCCGAAAAATGCACCGGTCATGACGGCCGGTGTGTTCCACTATGAACAATCCATGGCGCTCAAGTCTTACTGCGATACCGCGCTGTACTTTCCCTTTGATACCAATCTGACAGAGGATTTTTCAAAAGCCGAGGAAAAGGGGCTTTTGACCTATCGGCGCAAAATGAAGCCTTTTCGGATTCCCAAAGTCAGTTCTCTTCTGCATCAAATACAAATTTATAAAGATTTGCGACGAATCTGCAAGGACTTTAAGCCCGATATTCTGCATGCCCATTGTTCCATTCCTACCGGTAGGATTGTAACGGCGTTCGGGAAAAAATACGGGTATCCCGTTGTTATTACCGAACATTCGCCCATGGAGCAGTTGCCCATTCATCAGCCGTCGGTCTACCGCAGAATTCAGTATGCCTACAGTCACAGCAACGCTAATATTTGCGTTTCGAAAAACTCTATGGAACGGTTACAAGAAGCTTTCCCGTCCTGCCGTTATCAGGTCATTTACAATGGCATTATTAACCCTAATTCTTTATCTAAGGACGGCGAGACCTATGCTGTGCCAGGCAAGATCAACTGTTGCATCGTTGCCGCCTTTTACAGCAAGGATATTAAGGGCTATCAATATCTGATTCCGGCCATGAAGCAGTTGAAGGACGAGGGCGTTCCTGTGGTTTTGCACATCTGCGGCGGCGGGGATTGGTTTGATTATTATGTGGCGATGGCTAAGGAACTTGGCGTAGACGATATGTGTATTTTCCATGGCAGTTGCGCCAAAGAAAAGGTATATTCCATTGTTTCACAGATGGATTTCAATATCTCTGCCAGTATATTTGAAAGTGCGGGCGTATCAGTTGAAGAGGCCTTATTATTGGGCAAACCCGTGCTGGTAACCCGTTCGGGCGGCGCCAATTCCTTGGTAAACGAGGAAGTAGCCATTGTGGTGGATCGAGAAAGCACGACGGCGCTGGTAGACGGAATAAAGGAAATGATAACCCGTCTTCCCTCTTTTGACGGTTCTGTCATAGAAAATTATGCTCTTGAAAATTTTGAGATTGATCAAGTAAGCCGGCAGTACATGACATTATATGAGGATCTCATCGAACAACGGATCAAGCATTAAGGAGAATTGCATGCCTTTACTTTCTGTTATTGTCCCCGTATACAAAACTGAAAAATATTTGTCCGCCTGTATAGACAGTCTGTTGGCGCAGACGATTTCGGATATGGAGATCATTCTTGTTGATGACGGATCTCCGGATAACTCCGGAGCCATCTGTGATGATTATGCCACACAATACCCGAACATAACCGTAATCCATAAGAAAAACGAGGGGCAAACACTCACCAGAAAGGCGGGGTTGCAACGCGCCACCGGCCAGTATATTGCTTTTGCAGACAGCGATGATTGGTTGGATCCTGACATGTATCAATCTATGCTTGATCTGGCGCAAAGCAATCAAGCGGACGTTGTTGCCGTTGGCTTCACCCGAGATTTTGGCGAGCATACAGAGATCTATCGGAATCCCATCCCCTCCGGTGTATATGAAAATAGTGCTCTGGACGATCTTCGCAATCACGCACTTTTTCATCTTCCCACCCTGTCGGACGGGATCGCCCCATCCCTGTGGTCCAAAATTTTTCGACGGGAAATTGCTCTGGAGTGTATGATGCCGCGACAGGACACCATTCGACTGGGCGAGGATCTACTGTGTACCCATGCGATCCTAACTAAAGCACGCTGTGTTGTTATTGATAATGACAATCATGCCTACCATTATCGTATCTGGGATGGATCTATCTCTAACATCTACCGTGCCAATTATTTCGAGGATCTGTTTACCTTTTATGATAGTCTATCCGATATATATCAAAGCAACATGACGCCATCCTTCACGAGCTCTCTATCGTATTATTATATCCTTCGATTTATTGATGGGGTGTACATGGAGATCAGCCGAAAAAATCCTGCGGGCTGGATACAAAAATATCTTTCGCTTCGCGCCTTGAACGCCGACCCTCGATTCACATTTTGCGCCTCACATATCCATATATCTGACCTGCCTAAATCCATTCAAAAGGATATGCAATTACTACTTAACCACGCATACGGCCGGTTTATTCTTCGGTATATTTTGCAGGCAGGATTATCACGAGTCAAAAATATATTCAAAAAGTAAGGAACATGGCATGAACTATAATAATAAGTCTAGGAGCATCAACGCCGTTTTGGCATCTGCGTCCGGCTTTACCCTGCAGATTGTTCAAATTCTGGCCAGTTTTGTATACCGGACCGTTTTTCTATCCATTTTATCTGCCGAATATTTGGGGATCAACGGATTGTTTTCCAACGTTTTTCAGATTTTCTCTCTGGCGGAGTTGGGCATAGGTACTGCGATACTGTATAGCATGTACAAGCCTTTTTCGGAACATAATACCGAAAAGATAAGTGCCTTGGTTCACTTTTACAAGCAGGTATACCACGTCATTGCCATTGTTGTTGCGCTTGTAGGGATTGCCTTCTTTCCCTTTATCGGCTCGATTGTAAATACGGCCGAGGTGCCTGCTGATGTTAATTTAACCATTGTCTATTTCCTCTTTGTTTTTCAAGGTGTCAGTAGTTATTTATTTGTATATAAGCAATCCATTTTGACGGCAGATCAGCGCATTCACACCGTTTCTTTCTTTTCTTGCGGGTTGCTGATTGCCTGTTATGCTGTACGAATTGTAATATTGGCGCTTAGCCGAAACTATATATGGACACTTGCGGGAGATATAGCCGCCAACCTATTAATCAATTTTGCGTTTAGCCTATGGATTACGCGCAAATATCGCGACATATTCCGAACAAAAGCCAAACTTCCCACCGAGGAAAAGAAGCATATTTTAAAGGATACGGCCGGACTTCTTTGCCATAAAATCGGGCAAATTGTTGTAACGGCTACCGATAATATCATTTTATCTAAGTTTGTCAACCTAATCGCTGTTGGTTTATATTCCAATTACACCATGATTGTGACGGCAATCACCAGCATGGCTAATCGTATATTTGGAAGTTTGATCCCCAGCATTGCCAATTATATTATCAATAAAACCAAGGAAGAAAGTTATCTGCTTTTTAAGCGATTATTATTTGCGAATATGTGGATTTCTTGCTTCACAACGGTTTGCCTGTACTGTTTGCTCAATCCTTTCATACAGATATGGCTTGGAGACGCCTATCTGTTGTCCCCCGTTGTAGTGGCTCTGATCTGTATGCAACACTATCTCCAAATCTCACGGACAACCGCCAATAACTTTGTCAATGGTTACGGATTGTTTATGAGAGATCGCATTCGTCCTCTTATTGAAAGCGGTATCAATTTGGCCGTTTCGATTCTGCTTGCTATCCCGTGGGGGATCGCCGGTGTTCTTATCGGTACATGCGTAAGCGGATTAACCACCTATTTCTGGCGTGAACCTTATCTTATCTATAAGAATCATTTTGATGCAAATATGAAGGACTACTGGCTCATTCACGCCGGCTGGTTTGTACTGACCCTGGGTTTATGCTGTGGCGGAAATTTCCTGTTAAACATGCTCGATACCGGAATCTGGGGATTTATCTGCAGAGGTTTGCTGGTTGTTCTTGTTTCTAACGTCATTATTTTCCTGCTTACGTGCAGAACCGATAATTGCAGATATTTTCTTAACTATATCAAGCGCAAAGTAAAACGCCATTAACATTATAGGAATGAGGAAGCCTTTATGACACTTCGGAAATTACAGCAAAAAGATGCGCCGCTGATGTTAGAGTGGATGCACGATGCAGACTGTGTGGAGAATTTACAGGCAAATTTTGCCGACAAAACGTTGGCCGATTGCGAACGGTTTATTCAGGCCAGCCAAGACACGACCGAGACGCTGAACATGGCTATCGTGGACGATCATGACGAATATATGGGCACAGTAAGCCTCAAGCATATCGACATGAACTTGAAAACGGCGGAGTTTGCCATTGCTACCCGTCGCTGCTCGATGGGTAAAGGGTTTGCCGCCTTTGGCATGAAGGCCATTATTGAAAAGGGGCTTTACGAGCTGGGGCTGGACTCGGTTGTTTGGTGCGTTTCCCCGCTCAACGGACGAGCCGTTCGCTTTTACGATAAAAACGGCTGGCAACGCGTCCCCGCCGATACCGTGCGAACCGATGGGTATACGCCCGAGCAGGTTGAAAAATTGATTTGGTACTGTGCTACGAAATAAAAAATTCCGCCCTAATGG
>JAZKZU010000205.1:0-4707 GCA_045612825.1 Eubacteriales bacterium | reverse complement strand
GGATCAAGCGGTGCGTCGGTAACGGCGCAGGCGAGGTAGTGCTGAATTCCATTGATACCGACGGTGTCAAGGGCGGCTTTGATCTGGAGATGCTGGCACAGGTTTGTGACGTGGTTAGCGTACCCGTTATTGCTTCGGGCGGTGCGGGCAAGATTGAAGATTTTATTACCCTGTTCCATACCTTACCAAAGGTGGATGCCGGATTGGCGGCTTCTATTTTCCATTTCGGTGAGGTGGCCATTGCTGACCTGAAAGAAGCCATGGCAAGAGAAAATATTGTGACAAGAAGGTTGAGAAAATGATCGATATCAGTAAACTGAAATTTGACGAAAAGGGGTTAATTCCCGCCATTGTGGTGGATGCCATTACCAAGCGGGTGCTGACCCTTGCTTATATGAACGAGGAAAGCCTGCGCATTTCGATGGAAAAGGGGCTGACCTGTTTTTGGAGCCGTTCCCGTCAGCAGTTGTGGCTTAAGGGGGAGACCAGCGGGAACTATCAGCACATCGTGTCCATTACGGCCGATTGTGACTATGATGCGTTGGTGGTAACGGTTGAGCCCGACGGGCCTGCCTGCCATCTGGGCGCCGACTCTTGCTTTGAAAATCCCGTATGGGAGAGTGAGGACCTGCATGAGTTTTCCTTGCAGGGGCTCATGTCCTTGATTGAGGGGCGCAAGACTGACAAGAAAGAAGGGTCTTACACCACCTATTTATTTGAGAAGGGCTTGGACAAGATTCTCAAGAAGGTGGGCGAGGAGTGCACCGAGGTTATCATTGCGGCCAAGGATCATGACAAGAAGGAGACCATTTATGAGATTGCCGATCTGGCCTATCACGTGATGGTACTGATGATCGAGAACGGCATTTCGCTTGAGGATATTCATAAGGAACTGGCCTCCCGTCATGTCATTGATCACAAGGTTAAGCAGGAAAAGATGACGAAATGACCTTGACAAGCGATGCTTGTCGTGCTACAATATCAAAAAAAGATAGAGGCGCACCGAAAAAGAGTATGCGGAACAAACGGCTGCCAAAGCCGCCGAGGAAAGGTGACGGTGCCGAAGCGGATGCTTATGGCAGGGCATTTGGCTGGCAGTACAGAGAAGATCTGTCCTGTTGTCGCAGAAATGCGGAGGGCTATCAAATCAACAAGCATTTTGTTGTATCTGGGCAGTCTCCCTGGAGACTGCCTTTTATATGTGCAAAGGAGAAAGAAAGATGAAACAGACGATTTTTAACGGAGCGGCCACGGCCATTATTACCCCTTTTAATGAAAAGGGTGTGGACTATGAGAAGTTTGCGACTTTGATCGAGTGGCAGATCGAGCAGGGGATCGACGGCATTGTAGCGGCAGGAACGACGGGCGAAGGCTCGACGCTGACCGATGAAGAACACAAGGCGGTTATTAAGTTTTGCGTAGAGCAGGTGGCGGGACGTGTGCCGGTGATTGCCGGTACCGGATCGAATGATATTGCCTATGCCATTGAACTGACCAAGTACGCCTGCGAAGTGGGGGCGGATGCCATGCTGGTGGTAACTCCGTACTATAATAAGGCGACCCAGAATGGTTTGATTGCCTCCTTTACGACCATTGCCGATGCATCGACCAAGCCCTTGATTCTGTATAATGTACCGAGCCGTACCGGCTGCAATCTCTTGCCGGCGACGGTAGCGAAACTTGCCGAGCATCCCAATATTGTGGCCATTAAAGAGGCCAGCGGCAACATTTCGCAGATTGCGCAGGTGGCGGCCGCTTGTGATATTGATATCTATTCGGGGAATGACGATCAGATCGTGCCGGTCATGTCGTTGGGCGGCAAGGGTGTCATTTCGGTGCTCTCCAATATTATGCCGGCGCAGACGGCGCAGATTTGCAAAGATTTTGCCGAGGGTAACGTGAAGGCGGCCTGTGATGCGCAGCTGAAATTGCTGCCGCTGATTGATGCGCTTTTCTGTGAGGTCAATCCCATTCCTGTCAAGGCGGCGTGTGCGGCGATGGGCTGGTGCGAGAACTCCTTGCGTTTGCCTTTGACCGAAATGGAAGCGGCCAATGAAGAAAAGTTATTGGGACTTATGAGAGAAAACGGATTGGATGTGTAAAGAATGAAGATTTTAATCAGCGGTGTATGCGGATTTATGGGGCAAGAGGTGGCCAAACTCTGCCGTGAGGGATACCGTGGTGCGCAGTGGAACGGCGGTGTTGATCCTGCGGCCGACGGGACGGACGGTTGTGTTTGTTCCTTTGCGCAAGCGAACACCGATGTCGATTGCATTGTGGACTTTTCCCATCATACGGTGACCAAGGAGTTGCTGGAGTTTGCCGTTTCTCATCGGTTGCCGCTGGTGCTGGCTACGACGGGGCATACCCCGCAGGAAAAGGAAATGATCCATGCGGCGGCCAAGGAGATTCCGTTATTCTTTGCGGCCAATTATTCGTTGGGCGTGGCGCTTTTGATTGAACTTGCCGTGCAGACGGCCAAGGCGATGCCCGAAGCGCAGATTGAAATTGTTGAACATCATCATGACCGCAAGATCGATGCGCCGTCGGGTACGGCGTTGGCCATTGCCGAGGCGATCGGGCAGGTGCGGGATATGCAAGTCGTATCTGGTCGAAGCGGACACGGCAAGCGCACCGAGCAGGAGATTGGGATACACAGCGTACGAATGGGCAATATTGTGGGTATACATGAGGTGCTCATTGGTACGAAAAATCAATGCATTACCTTAAAGCATGAGGCGTATAACCGTGCCTTGTTTGCGGAGGGTGCGCTGGCGGCGGCCGCCTTTTTGTGCGGTAAGCCGGCGGGGCTTTACGATATGAAGAGCATGATCGGAGAATAAGATGAAGATAGGCGTATACGGATACGGAAATTTGGGGCGGGGCGTGGAGTGCGCCGTGCGCCAGAATGAGGATATGGAATTGGTGGGGATTTTTACCCGCCGTGATCCGCAGACGGTACAGACCTTGACGGGTGTTCCGGTATACTCGGCGCAAGAGGTTGAGAATTTTGACATCGATGTGCTGATTCTGTGTGGGGGCAGTGCGACCGATCTGCCGACGATGACTCCGAACTTAGCCGAGAAGTTTCATGTGGTGGACAGTTTTGATACTCACGCCAAGATCCCTGCACATTTTGCGGCGGTGGATGCATCTGCCAAGGCGCACGGGCACGTAGCCCTGATTGCGGGCGGCTGGGATCCCGGCTTGTTTTCGGTCAATCGTCTATATGCCTCGGCCATTTTGCCGCAGGGACAGGATTACACCTTTTGGGGACGTGGAGTGAGTCAAGGGCATTCGGATGCCATTCGTCGGATCGACGGGGTGCAGGATGCCCGCCAGTATACCGTGCCGGTGGAAGCGGCTTTGGATGCGGTGCGCAAGGGCGAGAATCCGACCTTAACTACCCGCCAGAAGCATACACGGGAGTGTTATGTGGTGGCCAAAGAGGGGGCGGACCGTGTCCGCATTGAGCAAGAAATTAAAGAGATGCCCAATTATTTTGCCGATTATGATACGACGGTGCATTTCATTTCGCAGGAGCAGTTAGACGCCGAGCATGCGGGGTTGCCGCATGGCGGGGCGGTGATTCGCACGGGCGTGACGGGGTTGCAAGGGGAGCACAAGCATTGCATCGAGTATCGGTTGCAGCTCGAGTCCAATCCCGAATTTACCGCATCGGTGCTGGTGGCGTATGCCAGAGCGGTTTACCGTCGCGCGCAAAAGGGCGAGAGTGGATGCATCACGGTGTTTGACGTGGCGCCGGCCGAGTTGTCGCCCTGCACGGCCGAACAGTTACGGGAGAAGATGTTATGATATACGATAATTTGTCGGTGAAAAACGGGCATTTGCAGATTGCGGGGCAGGATGCGGCCGAGTTGGCGGCCAAGTACGGCACGCCGCTGTATCTGATGGACGAGGATCGCATACGGCAACGTTGCCGCACCTACCGAGAGGCAGTAGCGGCTCATTTCGGTGACAAGGGACGGGTATTATACGCGTCCAAGGCGGCGTCCTACAAGCGGTTATACGAGATCATGAAGGAAGAGGGCATGGGGATCGACGTGGTGTCGATCGGCGAGATTTTTACGGCCGATCGTGCCGGTTTTGATCTGCAACAGGCCGTTTTCCATTCCAATAACAAGACCGATGCCGATATTGCCTATGCCATAGACAAGGGAATCGGGTATTTCGTCATAGATAATGAAGAGGAATTGCTGGCCATTGAGCGGATTGCGCAGGGGCGGCAGAAGGTTCTGATTCGTTTGACGCCCGGCATTGATCCGCACACCTACGAAGCGGTGGCAACGGGCAAGGTGGATTCCAAGTTCGGGTTTGCCATTGCGACGGGGCAGGCGACGGACATTGTGAAAAAGGCGCTGGACTGCGAACATATTGAACTGTGCGGATTTCATTGTCATGTGGGGTCGCAGGTGTTTGACAGTGAAGTGTTCCGTATGAGTGCCGACGTGATGTTGCGGTTTATGGCGCAAGTTAAGGAGCGGTTCGGATTTGAGGCTCAAGTGCTTGATTTGGGCGGTGGGTTTGGTGTGCCCTATGTGGCGGGCGTGCCGATGCCGGACATCGATCGGCAGATTGCTGAGATTGCTGAGTGTGTCAATGCGTTATGTGCTGAGCTCGGACTTGAACTGCCTACGGTGTGTTTTGAGCCTGGGCGCAGTATGGTGGCCGACTCGGGGGTAACGC
>JAZKZU010000204.1:0-4980 GCA_045612825.1 Eubacteriales bacterium | reverse complement strand
GTTCCTATGCGTGAAATTCCCTACAACCGCATAGCGGCGGTTTTGTATGCCCGTCGCTGGGCCAATGCCCGAAACCCTGCGTACTATAACTTTGATGAATTGGGCGGCGATTGCACCAATTTTGCCTCACAATGCCTGTATGCCGGATGCGGCGTTATGAATTATACTCCCGATGTCGGATGGTACTACCTATCATTAAATGACCGCAGTCCGTCGTGGACGGGCGTGGAATTCCTTTATAATTTCTTGGTAAATAACCGTACGGTTGGTCCCTATGGTCGGCGGGTGCCGATGGAGCAACTGGTGGCAGGCGATCTGATCCAGTTGGGGCGTGCCGACGGCAGTTTCTATCATACCCTCGTCGTGCTCTCAACAACGCCCGTCATCCGCATTGCCGCCCATACCGACAATTCCCTCGACCGCGCACTCTCTACCTACAACTACGCCCAAGCCCGTTATATCCACATCGACGGCGCCCGCACATGGCAATAAAAAAAGCCGCCAATATCGGCGGCTTTATTCCTGCGAAAAAATATCTTCATATGAGCATTTTAAGATATTTCGAATGAGTAAAATCTCATCCGGATATAGATGTCTTTGTCCAACTTCAATTTTAGCTATGGCACTGCGGGTAATATCACATCCACCTAATTGCATTTTGGCAGCAAGTACCTCTTGTGTCATATGGGCTTGTTCTCGTAACATACGAATATTGTGCCCAATTCGTGTTTCAATGACGTTGTTCAATGTCTTCACCACTTTGCACTTATTTAAGAACAATGCTATTGACTTTATTATATTCGTATGCTATATTAGAAATGCACCCATATAGGTGCAAAAAATAATCTTTTCATATGGAGGTATTTATGAAAAAATTTTTATGTCTGCTAATGGCTGCAATTATGCTTGTGGCGTTTGCAGGGTGCACTGAGGTGCTCGATGAGGTTGGAGATTCCGTTATGGATTCGGTGATTCCGTCGACAGGTGGAACCATGGATGGAGAAGGTGAATTGGGTGATTATTATATTAAAATTGTCTCTGCTACAATCGACAAGGATTATGAAGGAAAAGATGTCTTGGTTGTAACTTATGAGTGGACGAACAATGGGGATGAGGAACAGATGTTCTCAACGGCATTTACAGCTAAGGCTTATCAAAATGGAATTGAGTGTACGACAGCGTATTTGGTAGATTCAGTAGATGCGGAAAAATCTCTAACAAACATAAAATCCGGTGCAACGCTTGAGGTGAAAGAAGCATATCAACTGAACGATACAACCGATGTTGAAGTTGAAGTAACAGAGTGGATTAGTTTCGGCGATGATAAGGTAGTAAAAACATTTAAATTGGCATAAGAAAAAGGAGCAAGCATTTCGCTTGCTCCTTCGCTTATTTGTTTACGCCTTGGGGCCATCAATGATGGTGTCGGCGGTGGCATCGTAGATCGAATATTTAAGATCGGTTTCTACGTTGTTGTACTCGATCAGGAAGTACTCATGATCCGCCGCCGCGCACTCGGCATAGGCTGCCGTGTCCTCGATGCGGGACAGGTACAAGCCGATCAGATCACGGTAGTTCTCGGTGCCCTCGTTCTCGGCAGCCGCTTCCTTGGTCATGTTGAAGATGGCGCAGGCCATTTCTTCACTCTCTACCGACATAAAGGTCGAGGAATTGTAACCGCACATATAAATGTCAGGGTAGAAGAAGAGGATCAGCTCAGCGTTGATCGAAGACTCAACGTCGATCAGGTTCAGCTCGCTCAACTGGGTCTGCTTCTCGGGAACGGTGCTGGTCGGGGTGTTGGGATGACCCTTGTAGTAGTATACAAACTCATCGCCGTAGTACTTCTTAACCAGATTCACATAAGCCTCAAAATCGGGCTCATTCTCGGCATTGGCCCAGCTGCCCAGAATCATCATGGCCTTCTTGCCCTGATTGTCAGCCGCCTCAAACATCTCATTGTTGAAGTTGTAGAGGGACTTGAGCGCCGTCTTCTGCTCCTCGGTCATGTTGGTCAGCGGCGAAGCGAAGTTGCGCTCCTCAATGATGCTGTTCTCGGCATCGTAGGGGGCCTTACTCACTTCTTCGTTCAGAACACGGTTGATGAAATCTTCATTGGGGGAGCAGAGCACGCCGGCACGGGGGCGCAATACCCACCATTCCACGTTGGTCTTTTCCTTGGCCGCTACATAGCAGTACTGACGGAAATCGGCAGTCGAAACGGTGTAGTCACCGTCATAGGTGTAAGCGCCGGCCTCTTTAACCTCACCATATACCGCATCCAGATTCTGCGCCATCTGCGCATACTTGGCATCGGCATCGAAAGCGGCATCGTCGGGATTGAACGCCTCATTGAAAGCGGAATAGGAAGCGCCGCCGTCCGACAACAGGGTTACGTAGAAATTCTCCTCGGGCACGCCGTTGCCGATCAGCAGATCGACGTAAGCATAGGCGTTAAAGTCATTGATATACAACTCAAACTTGGAATTGGGATCGGCCGCATACAGATCGGCGATGTAAGCCTTGGTGGCCGCCATCATGCGATCGTAATTGTTGTGAGTCAGCACCTCTTCACGAGCCGCTGTCGGCATCATAAATACGTTCTTGGGCAGGTTTTCCCAGTTCCAGCTGTCGGGACGAGCCAGCCAAACAAAGGCAGGAGTTTCGCCGCTGTTTGTAATTTCATCCAGATTCAGGGTAAAATACAACTGGGGCATCGAACCCGAAATGGGAGCAATGATATACTTGTCCGCCGTTAAGGTGACGTCAAAATCCAGGCTGTACTTCTTGTTATTCTTCTCGGTGAAGACAATGTTCAGCGTGTACTTGCCGTAGCGAGCCATAAACTCAGCCTTGCCGGTTGCACCCTTTTCGGTGATCCCGCCCAGCGAAACATCCCCGTATTTCACGGCAATATCCACCGATTTGAGGTCTTTACCCTCATTCCAGGACACGGCAAGATTCTGCGTCTTGTCCACCTGTGCGGCCGTAAAGCCGTACTTGTCCATCTGCTCCTGCGTGGCCGCCTTGATCTCACCCGAGCCGCAAGCAACGAGCGAGAGAAGCAAGGACAGTGCCAGAATCGCACATACAATCTTCTTCATAAGTTTTTCTCCTTTTTATTTATTGACGGAGTGAGTCCGTCATTTTTCGACATTATATCACAGATTTTTCCTTTTGTCCAGTTTTACCGTTTGACAGTTGTTTTATTCTATGTTATTGTAAGAGTATCGTAATATATTCGAAAGGATCGAGTTATGAAAATTGCACTGATTGCTCACGACAAAAAGAAAAATGAAATTATCGAACTGGCTAAGAAATACAAAACGGTATTGTCCCGCCATGAACTGTATGCCACCGGCACCACCGGCACCCTTATTATGGGCGAAACGGGCCTGAGTATCCACCGCATGAAAAGCGGCCCGCTGGGTGGCGACCAGCAGATCGGCGCCATGCTCGCCGACGGCAATATCGACTTTGTGGTTTTCCTGCGTGACCCGCTGACCGCCCAGCCCCACGAGCCCGACGTGTCGGCTCTCCTGCGCCTGTGCGACGTCCAACGCATCCCCTTGGCCACCAATACCTGCTCGGCCACTGTCATGCTCGATGCCCTGCATGATAAAGACTCGTTTGACCTGTAATCTTGTTGACAGGAAAAGGCCGCAGTGCTATAATTTTCCTATTCCCCTAAGGAGGTACTATCATGAGTAAAAATCTCGATTGGAGCAACCTCGGCTTCGGCTATACCCAAACCGAACAGCGCTACGTTGCTAACTATAAAAACGGTGCATGGGAAGAAGGCGGCTTGTCCGATCAGGCCAATATCACCATGACCGAGTGCGCCTGCGTACTGCAGTATGCCCAGACCGTATTCGAGGGCCTGAAAGCCTATACCACCAAGGACGGCCGCATCGTCACCTTCCGTCCCGACCTCAATGCCGCCCGTATGGCCGATTCCTGCCGCCGTATGGAAATGCCGGTATTCCCCGAGGACAAGTTTTTGGAAGCTATTGATATGGTTGTTAAAGCTAATGCCGACTATGTGCCCCCCTACGGCACCGGCGCTTCGCTCTATGTCCGTCCGTTCATGTTCGGCAGCGATGCCATCTTGGGTGTCAAGCCGGCCAATGAGTTCCAGTTCCGTGTCTTCGTTTCTCCTGTCGGCCCTTATTTCAAGGGCGGCGTGAAGCCCTTGACGCTGCGCATCTCCGATTTTGACCGTGCCGCCCCCCGTGGCACCGGCCATATCAAGGCGGGGCTCAACTACGCCATGAGCCTGCACGCCATCGTCGATGCCCACCATAAGGGGTATGACGAGAATGTGTATCTCGACTCGGCCACCCGTAGCTATATCGAAGAAACGGGCGGCGCGAATATTATATTGATAAAGAAGGACGGCACCGTCGTCACTCCCAAATCGGATACCATCCTGCCCTCCATTACCCGCCGCTCGTTGCTCACCGTGGCTAAGGACGTGCTGGGGCTGACGGTGGAGGAGCGCCCCGTCGCCGTTGAGGAACTGGCCGACTTTGCCGAGTGCGGCCTGTGCGGCACGGCCGCCGTCATTTCGCCCGTGGGCAAGATCGTCCATGGCGATACCGAGTATGTTTTCGGTATGGAGGAAATGGGCCCCTATACCAGGAAACTGTACGATACCCTGCGCGGCATCCAGATGGGCGAGATGGAAGGCCCCGAGGGCTGGATCCGTACCATTGTCAAATGAAGATCATAGCCCATATACAAACCGATTTTAAGGATAAATTCGGCATCCCCCGCCAAAGCGGGCGGGTGCCGTCTTTGTCTGGGCGCATCATTTTTGAAAAGGAATATCAAAACCCCGATGCCCTGCGTGGGCTCGACGGCTTTTCGCATCTGTGGCTGATCTTCGATTTTTCCCAGTCCCATCGGGAAGACTGGTCGCCCACCGTGCGCCCGCCAAGACTCGGCGGGAATGTCAGAAAGGGCGTTTTCGCTACCAGA
>JAZKZU010000203.1:0-1503 GCA_045612825.1 Eubacteriales bacterium | reverse complement strand
TGGCGCTCCTGCAAAAGCAGGGCATTACCTGCCACATGTTGACGGGTGACAGCGAACCGACCGCCCGTGCCTTGGCCAAGCAGGCGGGGCTGAATCCCGATCACGTCATTGCCCGTGCTTTGCCCGAGGATAAGGCGGCTGTGATTGAAAAGCTGCGCAAGACAGGCGTAACCGTTATGGTGGGCGACGGCATTAACGATGCCCCTGCCCTGACGGCGGCCGATGTGGGCATTGCGATTGGCGGCGGTACCGACGTGGCGGTGGAGTCGGCCGACGTGGTACTGGTCAAGAACAGTTTGTATGACGTGGTGCGTGCGGTAAATATCGGCAAGGCGACCATGCGCAACGTGCGGCAAAATCTCTTTTGGGCGTTCATCTACAACACCATTGGCATTCCGATTGCGGCCGGGCTTCTGCATCTGTTCGGCGGCCCGCTGCTCTCCCCGATGATTGCGGCGGCGGCCATGAGTTTGTCCTCGGTCTCGGTGGTAACCAATGCCTTGCGGCTCAATATCGTAAATACCGAAAAAGGAATCGAGTCTTAAACTCGATTCCTTTTTTTTACGGCCATAAATAGGTTTGGCCAAAGACGGTAATTCCCTCTCTATTTACATGGAAAAGCGTTTGCCCGTCAAAATAGGGGGCGGCCGAGGCCGAGCGGCGGTCGACGACCGAGAGGGTTGTCACGAAAAAGAAGACCAGCAGGACAAGAGCGAAGCCGACGAGGAACAGTTGCGCCCTTATGCGAGAATCTGACCGAGTGCCTGACCGATAAAATAGGCACTTCGTTTGGCTTCGGTCAGGGTATTGCCGGTGGTGCCGACCTCGATGAGAAGTGCACCCTTGGACCGATTTTGGTTGTACGTGGATGTGCGCACCATCATGGCGCGGCTGATACCGGGGCAAACCTTTTCCACCTCACTTTGCAGGGTCAGCCCAAAGCGGATGTTGTCCTGCCAATGGGGGTTGACGTCGTCATTGTCATTACCGGTGCCGGCCAGAATCATGATCTGCGCCACATCCATGCCGTCCTTCTCCACGACGGGGCGGTACTTGCCACCGTCACCGGTATATACGGCATCCCGATGCAGGTCCAGCACCACCCGTATGCTGGGATACTGCTCCAGTATGGCGGCGACGGCGGCGTCGGAACGAGCATAGGCGCCGGTATATGTAGAGTCATAGATCTCCGTACTGTGAATGACCGAGATCCCCTGCGCTTCCAAGGTTTGTTTTAGAACATCTCCGACCGCCACCACGCTTTTGGCGGTATCGTTATTATGGGTCACTTCGGGCTGGGCAAAGACCTCGCCGGTATCGTTATAGGATTCACGGGAATGGGTATGGAAGATGAGCACCTGCGGCCCGTCGCTCTTGTTTCCCAGATCCAAGGGTTGTTGCATCAGGGTTGGCAGGTCAAAGTCCATGATGCTTTTATTGCGGATATAGCCGCCGTTCCAGCTTTGGTAGCCGGACGAATCGTCGGGATGCAGGTCGGTAGGC
>JAZKZU010000202.1:0-5205 GCA_045612825.1 Eubacteriales bacterium | reverse complement strand
AAAGAGGGTTATTCAATGTCTCGAAGCGTGGTTTTTTTGTATAAAACAAGAAAAAAGCAACGAAATTGTCATATTCCGTTGCTTTTCTCTGTTATATGTTTTCGATGGCGGTTATTTCCACTTCCAATAATTTGCGGTATTCTTGCATGTAGGCGGTAAAGCCCTCTACATCCTCGGCATCGGGAGCCACCGTCGATCCCTGCACATGGGCAAAGACACGATTTTGCAAATAGTCTTCCAAACTTTCGTTTTCCTGCTTCTGCATGGCATAGGCGACAAGCAGAGCCATGCCGTAAGGCCCGCCTTCACCCGCCGTTTGCATACAGGTCACGGGCGCTTGGCAGGCGGCCGCTAAATATTTCTGGCCAACCAGCGGGGGTCTTGAACAACCCGCCGTGTCCGGTTAACGAATCAATCGCTACCCCCTCATCGGCCAGAATGTCCATGCCGATCTTCAGGGTGGCCATGGTCGAGTAAAGGGTAGCGCGCAGGAAATTGGCCAGCGTAAATTTGCTGTCGGGACGGCGCACCACCATCGGGCGGCCGGCGTTCACGTGGGTCACGCTCTCGCCCGCCAAGTAGTTGCAGACAAGAACATTACCGCAATCGGCATCGTCCTCAAGGGATTTTTCGTACAGTTTCGGGTACAACTCCTCGTTGGGTGTTGCCCCCAAAGAGGGTGGCCGTTTCGTTAAGCAATGAAATCCAAGCGTTGGAATCGTTGGTGCAGTTGGTACAATGCACCATAGCCACGGGCGCACCCGTGGGGATGGTAACCAAGCAGATCTCAGGATAGATCTTCTTTAAGGGACGCTCCTGCACCACCATCGAGAAGATGGATGTGCCCGCTGATACGTTACCCGTACGAGGGACAACGGCGTTGGTGGCCGTCATGCCCGTGCCCGCATCGCCCTCGGGCGGCGCAAAGGGAATCCCGACGAGGAGCCGGTTACCCAGCATAGCCGCGCCCGCTTCGGTGAGGGTGCCTGCTTGCTCGCCTGCTACCAAAACCTTAGGAAGCAGGTCAATGAGCGGCTTGTCCAAGCCCGACAGGGCATCAAAGGCGGCCAGCATCGTTTTATCGTAGTCGTGGGTCGTACTGTCAATGGGGAAGATGACCGAAGCCTCGCCGATGCCGACGGCGTTAACGCCATTGAGCATATAGTGCACATAGCCCGCCAGCGTGGTAATATGCGCCACACGGGGGATGTGATCTTCCTGATTGAGAATGGCCTGATACAGATGGGTGGCGCTCCAACGCTGGGGCATATTAAAGCCAAAGGCCGCAGTCAGCGCCTCGGCGGCCTGCGACGTCATGGTGTTTTGCTAGGTGCGGAAAGAGGTGAGCAAATTCCAATCTTCATCAAAGGCTAGGTAGCCGTGCATCATGCCCGAAACGCCCATGCCGCATACGGAGTCCCGATCGGTCACTTCGGCCAGCGCGGCCGTTAACCCTTCCCACACTGGGGAGAGCGGATAGGTCCACACGCCATTTTCCAAACGGGAGGCCCATTGGTAAGACCCCGAGGAAAGGGGGGTATGATCCTGATCGATGGTGACGGCTTTGATGCGGGTCGAGCCCAGTTCAATGCCTGAATAGGTGTTCATGGGTAGTACCTCCGATTATATGGGAAAAAGCGGACTTGGAGAAGCAAGTCCGCTTTTGCGTTATTTGTTATAATGCTTGTAGCCGGGGTGTTTGCCGGTTACCTTGTAGTAGTTCTCACGCAGATAGAGCAGTTTGTCGATCTGCGGCTTCTCGATCTCCTGTGCGCCGCCCAGCAGGTGCGCCGTCAGGCTGATCTTGGCGAACAGTTCCAGCGTTTCCATGCGGTAGTAGGCGGTGATCAGATCGGCACCCACCGTCAGTGCGCCGTGGTTCTGCAGCAGGAACACGTCATGCTCGGGCAGATACGGCGTAATGGCCTCGGGCACTTCATTGGTCGAGGGCGTGCCGTAAGGGGTCAGCGGAATGGAGCCGATGGCGATAACCGTTTCGATCATCGAATACTCATCCAAGGCCTTGCCGGCTACGGCATAGCCGGTCGCCGTAGGGGGATGGGCGTGAACCACCGAATTCACGTCCTCACGCTCCCGATAGCAGCGCAGGTGCATCTTGATCTCGGAGGAAGGCTTGTAGCCCTCTTCGCCCTCAAGCACCTCGCCCTTATCGTTGATAATCACCAGTTTTTCGGGGGTGATAAAGCTCTTGGAAATGCCGGTGGGGGTGGCCATGAAATTGCCGTCGGGCAGGCGAACCGATACGTTACCGTCGTTGGCGGCGACCCAGCCGAGTTGCCACATTTTATGGCAGACGTCGCACATCTGCTCACGAATATCCATATACGTCATAGTGTTTTCTCCTTATTTTTTAAAGCAAGGGCCGAAGTTTTGGCAAGCACGGTAGTCGGCCGCTTCTTTATCCATGCCAAAGGCGTTCCATGCCGCAGGACGGAAGATCTTGTCCTCGGGTACGTTGTGCATACAAACGGGGATTCTCAGCATCGAGCACAGGGTGATCAGGTCAGCACCGATATGCCCGTAGGAGATTGCGCCATGGTTAGCGCCCCAGCAGTTCATCACGTCGTAAGCACTCTTGAAGTTGCCCTCGCCGTTGCAACGGGGGGCAAACCAAGTGCAGGGCCAAGTATAGTCGGTACGCTTCCACAGCGCATCGGACACCGCATCGGGCAGAGCCACCGTCCAACCCTCGGCAATCTGCACCACAGGGCCTAAGCCCTTGACGAGATTGAGGCGGATCATGGTCGCCGGCATCTCACACTTGGTCTCAAAACGGGAGGAATAGCCGCCGCCACGGAAATAGCCGACGTCGGCATAGTTCCAGGTGCTGTTCTCCAGAATGGCCTTCTGATCGGCCTCGGTCACCTCATACCAAGGCTTCATCTCGCCGCCGGCCGCACCGCTGGCATCCAGACAGCAAGCGCCCGAGTTGATCAGGTGAATCACGCCATCGCTGTCCTTGGCCTTGCCTTCAATATCATAGCCGGTGACACGCTTGATAGCATCGCCGCTCCAATAGGTACGAACGTCGGCAAACATCTGAGCACGGTTGGTCAGCAGCTTGCCAAAGAGCATGCCCAGACCGTTGAGAACATCGTTCTCGGTGGCCAGAATATAGGGCTCACGAGCGCCGTTCCAGTCAAAAGAGGTGTTGAGCATCGACTCGGGGAAGTCGCAGTTGGGATAAAAGTCGGTCCACTGACGCTGGCCTTGGAAGCCGGCGGCGATGGCGTTGTGACCCACACGCTCTTCCTCACAGCCCTTGGGCAGATCGGGGTTGCCGTTCATCAGGTCTTTGATAATCACCATCATCTTAACCACAAATTCCCAATCGGCATCCTTCTGCTCACGGGTCTTCTGCAACTCTTCGGGGTTCTTGTCGAAGCCCTCGATGCAGTTTTCCTTGGTCCATTTGAGGGCCTTCTGGAATTCGGCCTCGTCATAGATGCCCTCGGTCATGCGACGGATGATTTCCACCTCGTCGACCGACTCGACACGCATACCGAGATAATCCTCAATGAAATTGGGATCGATAATTGAACCGCCGATACCCATGCAGATCGAGCCGATCTGCAGATAGGACTTGCCTCGCATGGTGGCGGCAGCCACAGCGGCACGGCCGAAGCGGAGCAGTTTCTCCCGCACGTCGTCGGGAATGGTCGTATCGTTCAGATCCTGCACCTCATGGCCGTAGATGCCAAAGGCAGGCAGACCTTTCTGGGCATGGGTAGCCAGAACAGAGGCCAGATATACCGCACCCGGACGCTCGGTGCCGTTAAAGCCCCAAACGGCCTTGATGGTGTCTTTGTCCATATCCATGGTCTCAGCACCGTAGCACCAGCAGGGGGTAACGGTCAGTGTAATATCTACGCCGGCCTTGCGGAATTTATCGGCGCAGGCGGCGGCTTCTCCGACACGGCCGATGGTGGTATCGGCAATAACAACCTTAACCGGTTCGCCGTTGGAGTATCTGAGATTCTCCTCAAACAGTTTGGCGGCTGCCTTTGCCATGTTCATCGTTTGGTCTTCGAGCGACTCACGTACACCCAGTACGCCCCGACGTCCATCAATCGTAGGACGGATGCCGATAACGGGATAATCGCCGATCAATCTGGATTTCGCCATAACAGTACCTCCAAAAAATTATTTTCTAATTGCATTATAGTATGATTTTTGTTATAATGCTTGTATAATTTTCGAGTAATACTATGACAATATTCACCTTTTGGAGGACTGCAATGAAATACGCCGATTACATTGAACGAAAACGGCACGGCCAGCCCGATTTTCCCATCCAATATTATGACGTGGACGAGCACCATCCGCAATATATCATGGTACCCCATTGGCATAAGGAATGGGAGTTTATTCGGGTGCTCGATGGGGAATTCCCCATCAATCTGGGCGGTGTGGAACATCGGCTCAAGCAGGGCGAAATCTGGGCGGTAGCCCCCGGACGTCTTCACGGCGGTGAACCGAAAAACTGCCATTACGAATGTATCGTTTTGGATCTGAATATGCTCAAACGTGGGCGCAAGGATGCCTTGGATCGGTATTTATCCCCCTTGATGGGCGGGCAGGTGGCCTTGGCCAAGGCGCAGTTAGACGGGGAGGTAGCCGCCATCTGCCATCAACTGTTCGGCATCATGAAACAGGCGCTGCCCCGCTATGAACTTCTGGTGTATAGCCTGCTCTTTGGTCTGTTCTCGCAGATGTATGAGCAGGGCTTTATCGGGCAGGGCGAAAGTGCCGCGCGGGACACGCAGGCGCAAACGGTTATGACCCTGCTCGACTGGATTGAGGAAAACTATACCGAGCCCATCTCTTTGGAAACCTTGGCCGACCGTGTGGGGCTCAGCCGTAAATATCTCTGCCGCATCTTCAAGGAATATACCGGCAAAACGGTGGTGGACTATATCAACGAACTTCGTATCGATAACGCCTGCTACGAAATGACGGTCAAGGGGATGTCGGTGACCCGTGCCGCTTACGACAGCGGATTTAACGATCTCAGTTACTTTTGTAAAGTGTTTAAGCATTACAAGGAGGTCACCCCTCGTACCTATAAGAAAATGGAGCCGTAAATGCTCCATTTTCTTATATATGTTTTCGGATATGATCAAAGTAGTATTGATGTCCTTCTGTATTGGGATGAACGGCATCGGTAAAGTAGCGCTGCTCATG
>JAZKZU010000201.1:0-2068 GCA_045612825.1 Eubacteriales bacterium | reverse complement strand
CTCTTTGTCTTTAACCAGTTGTTCGGTGGACAGTTTCTTCATATCCATGTTCTCTATACCTCTTTAATTAAAATCAATACAAACTTGTTCTTTGCCCAGAATGTCAATCACATCGGCAATCGCATCGTCCAAATCGTCATTGACCACTTGGTAACGGTACTGATCCGCCGTGTCCAGCTCGGACAGCGCCATGGCTACCCGCTTCTGAATCACATCCTCGGCCTCGGTGCCGCGACCGTGCAGGCGGTCAATGAGCGCCTGTTTATCGGGCGGCAGGATGAAAATGCTCACCGCATCGGGAGTCTTGCTCATAACCTGCTTGGCGCCCTGCACCTCAATCTCTAAGATTACGCCCAGTCCTTTTTCCAGTTGCCGCTTCACGGCATCGGCGGGCGTACCGTAGTAGTTATCGACATAGCGAGCATATTCGAGCATCTCGCCATTCTCGATGCGTTTCTCAAAATCGTCCTTGGTGATAAAGTAGTATTCCCGTCCGTCCAGCTCACCCTCACGAGGCATGCGTGTGGTGGCCGATACCGACAAGGTTAAATGCGGAAAGCGGCGGAGCAGTTCTTTTACAATCGTGCCCTTTCCCACACCCGACGGACCGGAGAGAATGATGACCTTGCCCTGTTTCATGCTTCCCCCTCCTCGTCGCCCTCGTCCTCAATATCATAGGCACGGTTGGAGATGGTTTCGGGCTGAACGGCCGAAAGCACAATATGGTCGGAATCGGTGATGATGACCGAGCGGGTGCGGCGGCCGTATGTAGCATCGATGAGTACGCCACGGTCCTTGGCTTCCGAAATGATACGCTTGATGGGCGCCGATTCGGGGGACACGATGGCCACCACACGGGATGCCGCCACCATGTTGCCAAAGCCAATGTTGATCAGTTTATTGGAATATTTCATGATTTGCCTCACTCAATGTTCTGGATCTGTTCCCGAATGTTTTCCAGCTCACTCTTGACCTCAATAACCACCTTGGCCATATCCACATCGTTGCATTTGGAGCCGGTGGTGTTGATTTCACGGTTCATTTCCTGCATATAGAAATCGAGCTTCTTGCCAATCGGGCCGTTGCCAACTAGCAACGAGCGGAAATTATCAATATGGGTGCGAAGTCGGGTCGTTTCCTCAGCCACCGTCACCTTATCGGCATAGATAGCCGCTTCGGTGAGCAGTCTGCCCTCGTCCACCGTAGTATTTCCCAGCACTTCCTGCATACGAACGAGAAGTTTCTCCCGATACTCCTGTACCGTCTGCGGCGAGCGGGCATCAATGGCTTCCACGTGGGCGGCAATGGTATCCAGCCGCTTCTCAATATCGGCCACCAAACGAGCGCCCTCTTTTTCGCGGGCCGACAAAAATGCGGTCAAGGCATCGGCTACCACGGCCAAAACCGCTTCGCCCAGTGCCTCTTGGTCCTCATCGGGCTTGCGCACCGAGAAGATATCACGGTTGGCGGCAATGTCCGAAAGTTTCAGATCGTTCTTCAGTTTATGATCCTTACCGATGGTGTGCAAAGCCGAGAGCCAGCCTGAAAGATAGGCGTCGTTATAGGACACCTCAACGGGGTCATCTCCCAGATTTTCCACCGAGATGTAGACCTCAATTTTACCTCTCTTGACCTGCTCACCCACACGCCCCCGCACAATCTCCTCCAAAAAGGAGTAGCCGCGAGGGGGGCGTACCGTGCACTCAAAAAAACGGTGATTAACCGCCTTGATCTCGGCGGAGATGCGCTTGTTGCCAAAGTCTTGGGATGCGCGCCCGTATCCCGTCATGCTTTTTAACATATTTGTACCTCTATTCAAGGAAACCTTGGTTTTTTTATCTTTTAATTATAACAAAATTTCCCTATCCTGTCAATCATTTGAGAACTTTCCGCAGGAATTCTCCCGTGTAACTGCCCTCCACCTGCGCCACCTGCTCGGGCGTGCCTTGGGCAACAATGTGACCGCCCTCCGCACCGCCCTCTGGCCCAAGGTCGATGATATAATCTGCGACCTTAATTACGTCAAGATTAAGTCGGATCGTAGCCATGTCGTTCTGTGAGCCAAGGA
>JAZKZU010000200.1:0-1007 GCA_045612825.1 Eubacteriales bacterium | reverse complement strand
GGCTCGGCCGAGCGGGATCTGTGCGGCGGGGTACAGCGTGCCTTTGCGCTGGGGCGTAACGTGCTGATCGTGGATCAGCGGGCCTGCGGCAAGAGCGAGGGACGGGTGATCACCTTTGGCGTTAAGGAGAGCAAGGATTGTTTGGCGTGGCTTTCCTACATCGTCGAGCGGTTTGGCGCCGAGCAAAAGGTCATCCTCACCGGCATTTCGATGGGAGCGGCCACCGTGTTGTGCGCTTCGGGGTATGACCTGCCCTCCAACGTGGTGGGGATCTTGGCCGATTGCGGGTACACCTCGGCCAAGGCCATTATCGGCAAGGTGATTGACCAGTTGGGGCTTCCCTCTAAGCTGTTATATCCCTTTGTGCGGCTGGGCGGTATGCTCTACGGCGGATTTGACGTGGAATCGATTGCGCCGATTGAGGCGGTAAAACATTGCCACGTGCCCGTCATTTTCATTCACGGGGAGAACGACGATTTTGTGCCCTGTGACATGAGCCGAGAAAATTATGAGGCCTGCCCCACCGCCAAGCGGCTGGTGACGATACCCGAAGCGGGGCACGGCATGGCCTATCTGGTGGACGGCAAGGGGTATTTGGATGCCTTGGCTGACTTTTTCAGCGAGAATGGCGTTAAGACGGAGGTATTGATATGACGAAGATTTTGTTTCTGTGTCACGGCAACATTTGCCGGTCGCCGATGGCTGAGTATGTGTGCAAGGATTTGGCCAAGGGGATGGACGTACATATTGAGTCGATGGCGGTATCCCGAGAGGAGATCGGCAACGGCATCTACCCGGCCGCCGCTCGCACACTGACCGCTCACAACATTCCCTACGGGCGGCATCGGGCACGGCAGATCACCCGTGCCGATTATGACGAATTTGACTATGTGATCGTGATGGAGAAATACAACCTGCCTCGGTTAATGAACATTATCGGGCAGGATGATGCGCATAAGGTATCCCGCCTGATGGATTTTACCGACACCCCCGGCGACATTGAGGAT
>JAZKZU010000199.1:0-3515 GCA_045612825.1 Eubacteriales bacterium | reverse complement strand
CCTACGATCCGACTTCCCTTGACTGCATTACGAAGACCTGCGCCCGTCGTCTTACGTCCGGAGGCAATTCCCTTGCCGGTATTCACCACTCCCTTAATGAACTTCTTGAGTTTTCCTAACGGATAACCTAAAAACGATCCAACGGCAAGCGTAATATCAAGGACTTCCTCCGCTGTAGTTCCTTCGCTACAGGCTCGTTGTACCGCTCTGTACAAATCGGTGAACGGCGACATATCCATACGCTCAACATCGTAGCCCATGGCTATGGATATGATATCTCGAACGATAGGAATAGAATTGCCCGGTATAAGCTCCATAGTTATATCACTGACGACGGCTTTTACGTATTTCTCAAGATATGTCTTATCTTCATCCTCATCCCACGTAGCAGTAACAAGAGACTTTAACAATGCATTCAATATCAAGGCACCCAGAAGTACACCGCTTACCCGAGCCAAATGCTTACCGGCCCCCGCTCGATGGCGCTTGACTCCCAACAACGCATCATAGAACATATTAACAGTCACGGTAGGCTCCGCCATGAACGCCGTTACCATGGTTGCACCCGTGTCCTTGGCACGCATCAATCCGCTGCGAGATAAGGTAGAGTCATAGACCTGCGTCAATTCAATGACTTCATTAAAGCGCTTTCCTGCCGCCTTCAGCAGTTCTGTACCGGTAAGATTTGTGGTATCTGCAATCTCTGCCTTGCTGGCACGCCAAATCTGCACCCACGTCAATTCATCCATAATCGCCGGCAGATATCCCATCACCTTCTCCCGATAGCCCTTATCCGTGAACAGTGCTTTTACATTATCCTTAAATCCCTCATATTCCATTTGCGCAAGCCATTCTCGGGCCGTCTGACCAAGTCCGGCATCAAACCCACCCATCTCCTTAATAATGGCAACCCCAGAATAAGTTTTCAACTCTTCCCATTGCTCATTATGCTCATGCAACTTCATGGTTTCCCAATCCGTTTTCAGGAAATACTTAGGTGAAATATACGCCATGGCACGTATTTTTGCCGATCCCTGCTGGATAGCTACCGACGGAGAAAGCAGAACTGCCGCCTTCTTGGCAATGGTTACCCCCTTCGATACCCAGTTCGATCCCGGATTCATGCGAATACCGCCGTTCAAATCCCGCAGCAGCGTGGAAATATATTGCCCAGGTGCCGACCCAAACACATCCTCCAACGCCTGCCGCACACCGCCAAGCTGTCCGCCCTCGTTTACGTTTCGGCAATTCATAACACGAGTCAGATCATCCACCGGTAATGCCATACCATGATACATTGACATTTCTTCTACGTGCTGCGTCCATACAGCATTAAAATCATCAATCACAATCGGGCTCTTGGCATGCTTATTCGTCTGCTTACTCCATCCGGGAGATTTAATTTTGGGATCCACGCCAGCCTCAGGATTAAAGGCATTGTACCACGCCACTGTACGAATAGGCCAATAATGCTTCTCGCCATACATTTTCATGGCAAAAAGTTTCAGCGATATTTCATTTCCCTTGGCGCCCATAACCTCGGACAGATATTCCTGCATCTCTTCAATGTATGCCCGTTGATCCTTGTCAATCGTTTTGACGATCTCCGCTAAAGAATCCGTGTCAAGTGGATGCGCCGTTTGGTTGTTTATGTGCTCCTTGAACTTAATCAGAGAGTTTTTCTTGTTCTCAAACTTCACCGATCGAGCTGAAACAATACCATATCCAAACAAGTGTTCACGTCCCTGCTCCCGTCGAGAAAGAGCATACACAACAAACGCCTGTCCTCGGGTCAACCGAAACGATTGACCGTTTCGATCCTTAAATTCCGTATCAAGAAGCTCATTCATCTTGCATTTAGACGCATGATACTTCTTTTCCAGATCCTTTTTGAAGCGGTTTGCCTCCGCTATATCCATGGCTGCCGTATACTGACCCTCGAGAATCTCTTGAAACATCTCCATTAGGGTTTCACTGCCAATGCGCCGTATCGCATAAATAGGCTTTAATTCATCCCACGAAAATTTTCGAAGAGCTTCCCCAAAATCGGTTCCGCTCTCTCGGGTTTTCCCTACCGAGCGAACCTCTCCCGTAATCTTCTTTTCCTTCTCAAGGATGCTTTCCTGTTTGCCTTCTGCATGCCTGCGATTGGCTTCTCGAATATACTGTCTCAAGCTATTAAATGCCTGATACACAGCATCTAACTGCTCTTGTGACATGTCATGTATAGATACGTCTCCGGCAAGATCAATCGCATTCTCCATCATAACCGTAATCTCTTCCGAATAAGCATTGGCAACCATCGGATCGGGATCGTTCAGTATTTTATCGTACTTCACCTTGATCTCGTTGAGGTAATGCTTAACTTGCCTGTCGCCACCCGCCGACCAATCCAAATTAAAGGCATTCATTGCCTCGGCAATGGGCTTGAGCATCCCAATCGGCACGTGCTTCTCCTTGGAGTTATACCGTATGTATCGGTTAATGTCCTTCATAACCCGCACAACCTTATCCCGATCGGCACGGCGCTTCACCTCTTGGCGATGCTCGATCATCTTGGCCTTGTCCTTATCTCTTTGGCGCTTCTCGGCATTCGCTACCATGTTACGGAACGGACGCAACTCGGCCAATTCCAGCAAACGCTTGTCGGTACGGTCGAGCTCTTTTGTGAGCTTCACGATCTCTTCACGAAGCTCTTGGAGATGAGTCTTGGTTTCCTCGCTGCGCTTTCCTTTTCGGAAAGCCAGCTCCTTCCACTCTTCCCTTGCCGCATCCAAGCGTGCTTGCTTTTTGTCAAGTTTTTTCGCCTTTTCCAAATACTCCTTGAAATATTTGTTGTGCTCGATTTCCATGTTCATGGTCTTGAGCATGGAAACGATCTGCTGGCGCTCTGTCACGTTGCGGAGAGAATTTTTTTCATCTGCCCCTTGACTATTTCGAGAGTTTTGATATATACTACCAATAGAAGCATCACGAAGGAATTCAGACTTCGGGTTACTCCCGTATGAGCTGATTATAGCCTTTGTGATGTTTTCTATTTTTGTTATATCTTTCAGTCTTCTGCCTCGGTTGTTGTTCTCAATATTAACCACACCGGAGTAATATTCCTTACCTACTTTAAAGATAATATCAAGATAACTAAACCCCTTAACATTATGATGATAGTGTCCATCTTTCCCGTCCGGAGCCTCTCTTGGATTCATTCCTGCCGCAATTAGATTATCCAATTCAGAGGATGCCTTCATCTTAACCTCTCTGATATCATCAGTTAAAGGCTTTGATGGATACCCATATTCATCCACTGATCGCCCATTAACAAACACCGGATTTTCCAATCCAATAACCCGATTTAGAAATTTTTGTTTGATAATTTTTTGTGCCAGCGATGTTTGTTCTGCAATACTCAATCCCTCAAACAAATTTTGATCTATATTTACGTCAACAAATCGCCTACCATCCTCAAACTGCCGAAGCGAATGCTTCACCTCCGAAGTTGCGGGGGTGTTTTCTTTTGT
>JAZKZU010000198.1:0-1152 GCA_045612825.1 Eubacteriales bacterium | reverse complement strand
AGTCTGCAACATGTCTAGTCCTTTCAACATGCTCATACTGCGGAGAAACAAGAGGCAATTATGCCGACCATAAATATAGCAAACACACGTGCACATACTGCGGAAAAGAAGAACCCTGGATACCACCTAGTATATCTTGTTCAGACTGGGTGTCATTGAAGGAATTGCAAGATAAGGCCGGTTATGATATTGATGCGATTGGCAATATTACAATACGTAAGTTAAATGATGATCGCATAAAATTTGTTTTGACTGGCATGCCTAGTGTCATGAAGAACGATACAGTATACGAATTAGATTATAATGGATCTAAAGTGCGCTTCATGATGAGTTCGGAGTCCAATAATATAAATCAAAAGATAAAACTACAGTATGCAGATCTAGTCTCCATTGGAGTATTATCTTAATTTTTAATTTAACATTATTTTGTCAATCTTAAGTGTAACAAGGCACCCCGACCTTGTTGCACTTTTTCTTTTTCCTGGTACACCTCGCTCTCCTGTCTTAATGCTTTGCTACATTAAACTCTGTTACACTCATCATTCATCACTCATCATTTCAATCGCCAAGCAGTGAGATGGGGAAATGCGAAATGATAAATACAAAATGCAAGAAGATGAGGCATCACGCCTCATCTTTTTTTATAAACGCCTTAAATATCATCGGCCAAATCGCCAAGATCCACACAATCAACAGGAAATACCGCAAGGCATCGACGGCCATGGTTTCCCCAAACAGCATCTTCATGCCGCTCTTGATGGCCACCACGCCAACCAGTCCTACAACCACCTTGACGCCTTGCAACCACCATACGGCCTTCGTATCAAATTTCACCCAGCGGCGCTCCACAAAATAGCCAACGGCAAAACCCACGCCTGCCGCCGCCGCTTCCACGCAGCCCTCCAGCATCACGGGCGTCACGTCCTGACGGCACAACGCATACCCCAGCACAGCGGCCGACACGCAAAACAGCCCCAGCGCCACCGTAAGCGGCTTGTCCCAAACCGAGGTCACGCTCACCGCCTGCACAATCGCCGCAAACACCACCGTAATGGCCAGCGCACAGCCCACGTCAAGCAAAGTGTGCACCCCCAAGTACATACGGGAAAAGGCGACCACGAAGGGCATCACCGCCAGCAACCAGCGCCACCA
>JAZKZU010000197.1:0-6613 GCA_045612825.1 Eubacteriales bacterium | reverse complement strand
CTGTTACTCTGCATGCGTATGGACTATGCTCAGCCGACTACCGGTACCGGTTGGGAATCCAACTGTATGGCTGCTTGCGCCATCGGTGGTGTTTCCTTGAGCGGTGGCCGCGGCTCCGGTATCTGTATCGCCATGGGTATGCTTACCATGATGTTCCTTGAGAACGCTATCGTTATGATGGGTATTCCTACTCAGCTGGCTACGACCGCTACCGGTCTGTTCCTGATGATGGCGGCTTCTCTGGATATGATCAAGTCCAGACAGAAGATCAAAGCTGAAGCTACTGTCGTTGAAGATGACGAAGTTGCTGTTGAAGCGTAAGTAAAAATAAAACAAGGTCACGAAAGTGACCTTGTTTTTTTATGCCAATGTAAGAAGAACAACCTCGGGACGGTTATTTACTCGGAAGGTTACCGAATTGTTTCCGCTTCCTCGATGAACGAACATGACCGTCTGATCCTTTGTGAACAAACCGCTATCGTGTTCGGGGAATAGCGTTCCTTCTGCGTATAGCCCGCCAAGAAAAGGAATCCGAACAATACCGCCATGGTTATGCCCTGTTAATACCAAGTCCATTTTGGTATCGCAGTAGGCGTCAAACCCTTCCGGCCGATGTGATAACATAAGTGAAAAAGGCGTCGTTTCTACCTCAAATTGGGAAATATAATGAAGGAGTAATGCTTCCTCTTCCGCCGATTTGTCGGCAACATAACGGGGATCATCAATGCCAATAATACGGAAAGAATAGCCGTTATGTTCCATCAGTTCCTGCCGGTTGCGTAGAACGTGTACCCCTTGCTTGATCAATTCTTTCTCAAAATCGGGATATTCTTCCTCAAGACGCCCCTCATGATTTCCTGTTACATAATAAACGGGCGCAATCTCGACCAGCTGCTGTGTAAAGTTAAGTGATCTTTCACAGTTGGTGTTGTACGAGTCGATCAGATCACCGGTAATGGCAATCATGTGCGGTTGCTCGTTTCGGATCATCTCAATCATGGCTTGTCCGTTATCCGGATAATCGGTGTTGTGAAAATCGGAAATATGAGCAATACGAAATCCAATCAGTTCTTGCGGCGTATCCGCACAGACAACGGTGGTCTTTGTCAGCATGGGGGAGTGGTTTTCCCAAATGATCCATGCGCTTGTTGCTAACAATATAACGATTGCCACCACAAGCCATAGCCATCGCTTTCGTTTCATAGAATCTCCTTTATAAAATATCCCGACAAGTGCTGTCGGGATATCCTTTTACATCTTTTCGGGAGCGCTGATGCCCAGCATACCGCAAGCGTTGGCCAACGTTTGCTTGGTGGCAAGCAGAAGAGCTATACGCACTTTGCGGATATCTTCCTGCGCATCATGGCATCGGCAATCGGTATAGAACTTGTGGAAGGCCGTTGCCAGATCAATACTGTAGCGGGTGAGCAGGGAAGGATCGTATAAAAGTCCAACATTGCGCACCACCTCGGGGAAATCGGCAAGCATAGCAATCAAGCTGCGCTCGCTGGGCTCGGTGAGCAAATGATGATCGGCATCGGTAACGTCCAGATCAATGCCATCGGCCTCCATTTTAGCCAGCATACTGCAAATACGAGCATGCGCATACTGGACGTAGTATACGGGATTTTGAGAGGTGTTGCTGATAGCCAAATCCAGATCCACATCAAAATGGCTGTCGGGAGAACGCAGGTTGAAGAAGAAACGAGCCGAATCCAAGGGCATCTCATCCAGCAGATCAATCAGCGTAATGCTCTTACCCGAACGCTTGGATACCTTAACCTGTTCACCGTCGCGCATCAGACGCACCATCTGCATCAGAACGACGTGCAGGCGATCGGGCTCAATCCCCAACGCCTTGAGCGCACCCTTTAAGCGAGCCACGTGCCCATGATGATCCGCACCCCAAACGTTAATAACCTTGTCAAACCCACGCACCAAGAACTTGTTGCGGTGATAGGCAATATCCACGGCAAAATAGGTGTAAAATCCATTGGAGCGCACCAGAACATCGTCCTTCTCGCATCCAAAATCGGTGGTGCGAAGCCATAAAGCACCCTCATTCTCATAGGTGTAGCCCGAGGACTTAAGAATATCCATCGTTTCGGCCAGTTCCGTGCCGGCGTGCAGACCGCTCTCTAAGAACCATACGTCATAGTTAACGCCAAACCGACCCAGATGCTTCTTCATAGCTGCAATATTGCGGGACAGACCAAACTTGGTCAGTTCATCCTTCAATTCATCGGTCACGACATCACCGTATTTCTCGCCGTATTCCTTGTGGAATTCACGAGCCAGAATCAGCACGTCCTCACCGTGATAACCGTCCTCCGGTACCTTACTGTCAGCATGTCCGCAAACTTCCAGATACCGTGCCGTAATGCTCAGCGCAAAACGCTCTACCTGATTGCCGGCATCATTAACGTAAAACTCACGGGTAACCTCATGCCCCGATGCGCCCAAGCAGGCCGCCAGACAGTCACCGATCACACCGCCACGGGCGTTACCGATGTGCATAGGTCCGGTCGGGTTGGCAGAAACGAACTCTACCATTACTTTTTGTGCATCCTCGGTCTCGGTCTTGCCGTAATCCTTGCCCAGCGAAAGAATGCTTTCAAGGGTAATGCCCGCCAGCTCGTCCGACAGGAAGAAATTCATAAAGCCGGGGCCTGCAATCTCACAACGGGCAAAGGGCGTGCCCTCAAAGGCAATACGGTCGGCAATCGCCGTCGCCGCCACACGGGGCGCTACACGGAAAGCGCGTGCCCCCACCATAGCGATGTTGGCAGACAAATCGCCGTGCGAAGTGTCTTTAGGCGTTTCAACGGAAAAGGCAGGCAGTTCGCACTGCGGCAAAGCCCCATCTGCCATGGCCGCAAGGGCGGCTTTGGTGATGCAATCCCGCAGGGCATCGGTAATATATTTTTTCGGATTATTGGTTATCATGTTTGACCTCCACTATTTTTAACACAAAACGATTATTACTGACAAGGGAATGATTCATTTCCAATGTGTAGTTTACAGTTAGCGCCCCGCCGTTCGCGTCGAGCGTGTTTTCAATGCGGGATGTGCTCACGCCCATCACCAACTGCCCAAACCCCATATCATAATGATTGAGATGGCGTTGGCCCTTTTCCAGAATCAGTTGGGACGCATATTTGCCGCTTCGGGTAATGGTAACGCAGGTGTTGCCCACGGCTCGGATATGCGTGTAGCACTCCTCAAACCCATTTTCATCCGGCTCTTTGTAACGGATATCGGTAATCTCACCGATCTGTTCCACCACAGCCTCCGTCAGCATTTCTACGCTATCCTGCGTCGGCCCGTTACTCTGTGTGCCGATAATAGATACTAATGCATTCATCCGCCCAGTTCCACCCTTTCCACACACCCACGAATGGGCTGATTGAGGAACAACGAACCGTAATGGGCGAAATTCTCGGTCGTGTCGGTCACGTAAAACCGATACTCACCCTCGCCCTCCGTAGCCGCTAAACCGGATGTCGTCAGCGCGCGGGACACGTTCAGCGCCGCCTGTTGGCCAACATCAATCAAGGTAATGTCAGGGCATAGCTCGGCAATCGCATCCTTAAGCAGGGGATAGTGGGTGCTCCCCAAGATTATGGTGTCCACCTTCGCTGCCAGAAGCGGCACCAGATACTCCTGCGCCACCAAGCGCAAAACCGGATTGTCCTTCTGGGTATATCCGTTCTCCACCAAAGGCACGAAAAGGGGACAGGCATTGGGAATAACCTCAACGTCTGCCTTGGCCTTGAGTTTTTTCACGTAAGAGCCGCTGGCAATCGTTGCCGGCGTGCCCAGCACACCGATGCGCCCCGACTTGGTTGCGGCAAGCGCCGCCTCCACCGCACTGTCAACCACACCAACAATCGGACACAGATCGGTCTTATCAATGCGATCCAAGGCTACCGAGGACACCGTACCGCAGGCAATCACAATGTATTTAACATCAAATTTTTTCAGAAAGGCAATGTCCTGCATGGTGTATTTGAGGATGGTTTCGTTACTGCGTGTGCCATAAGGAACACGGCCGGTATCTCCCAAATAGATAATATCCTCATGCGGCAGAACTCGCATCAGTTCCCGCATACAGGTTAAGCCACCCAGCCCCGAATCAAAAACACCAATCGGGCGTTTGTTTCGTTCCATATCAGTCCTCCGCACCCGCCAGCATCTTTTCAATGAGCTGGGCATAGGTGAGATTTTGTGAATACATCATCAGTTTCGGATACATGCTGATGCTGGTAAAGCCGGGCAACGTGTTGATCTCATTGAGTACGAAACTGCCATCCTCCAGCGCAAAGAAATCCACACGGGACTGCCCCTTGCACTCCAGAGTCTCAAAAACCTCAATCGCCGTGCGCCGAATCCCCTGCGCCGTCGCTTCGGGCAGATCGGCGGGGATATGGCAGGTGGATGTATCGTCAATGTACTTGGCGTTGTAATCGTAAAAATCCGCACCCGGATCAATCTCACCGCATACCGAAGCGTAGGTGCCTTGACGGTCGCCGAATACCGCAACTTCAATCTCACGGCCGTCAATAAATTCTTCCACTAAGATCTTGTTATCAAAACGGGACGCCTCATTGATGGCCGTAATGAGCTCGGTCTTGTTGCGAGCCTTGGACACGCCGCAGGAAGAACCAGTTGAGGACGGCTTGATAAAGACAGGATATACAAACTTGCTCTCTACCTGTGATACCATTCGCTCCATATCCGTACCCGCACGGAAAATCAGATAATCCGCCTGCCGAATACCGGCACTGGCCAGAACAATTTTGGTCGTAGCCTTATCCATACCGTTGGCGCTGGCCCGCATACCGGGCCCCACGAACGGAATGTCAGCCAATTCCAACAAGCCCTGCAAACGCCCGTCTTCGCCGTTCTCGCCGTGCAACATCGGCATCACAACATCAATCGAAATGAGAGTGGTCTTGTTATGATCCATCACCATAAGCCCTTTTTGCGAACGGTCGCAAGATAAAAGGGCGGGCAGGTTGGCTTGCTTTTCCCATGTGCCATCCGCAATATCATTGGCGGATGCAGCGGTGTATAACCAGCGCCCGTCCTTGGTAATGCCTACCGTATGTACCTGATTTTTCTCTCGGTCAATATGTTCAAGAACCGCCGCAGCAGAACGGCGGGATACCTCATGTTCGGGCGATACACCGCCAAAGATTACAAGAACCTTTCTCATGGCTTGATCCTCCATTATCTATACTTAACTTCATTATAATAGTATAGCCCAAATCGCTGTATAATGCAACCACAAAAGATGCAAAATAGGCGAATAAAAAACAAAAAAATCGGTAACAATGCTCATACATACACATAAAAGGAGCTGGGATATGATCAAGGGATTAAGCCGACAGGTGATTGTCGTTCAACCGCAAGACAGCGAATGGATCGAGCAGGCCGTTCTGTTCGAAAGAGTTTCCGCCTCCCGTAAGGGTGTGGATCAAGAGCAGTTACTAAAAGAAGCAGGGCGAATCATTGGGGAGAAAATCCAGCCCCCCAAGCGAAACGGACTGTTGTGGAATCGAAGAAAGAAACGGTAAGACAGGGTTATCCCTGTCTTATTTGTTGCTTTCTGCTCTTTTTTGTGCTACAATGGCTACAGTATAAGAAACGGAGCGAAAAATGGAGAAGTTTACATTGCCGCCTTTGCATATGGCGCCCATGGCCGGAATCACCGATGCCACCACCCGTCAAATCGTGCGGGACTGCGGGGCTGACGTGACCTATTCCGAAATGGTCAGTTCCAGAGGCATCTATTACAAAGATAAAAAAACGCATACGCTGATGGCCTTTGAGGATAAGGAGCGCCCGATCCATATTCAGATCTTCGGCAACGATCCCGATACCATGGCCTATGCCGCCCGTGTCTGCGCCGAGTATGAGCCCGATTGGATCAATATTAACATGGGTTGTCCCATGGGTAAGATTATCGGCAACGGCGATGGCGGTGCGCTCATGAAAGATCCGTTGTTGGCGGGGCGGGTATGCGAAGCGGTGGCTAAGGCGACCGAGATTCCCGTAAGCGTGAAGTTTCGTTCGGGCTGGGATCATGAAACCATCTGCGCGCCCGAATTTGCTAAGATCATGCAGGAGAGCGGGGCAAAGGAATTGAGCGTTCATCCCCGCACGGTAAAACAACAGTATAGCGGTAAGGCCGATTATAAGGTAGTGCAGGCGGTGGTGCAGGCCGTGTCCCTGCCCGTTATCCTGAGTGGAGATATTCGGGATTGGGAGAGTGCGGTTGCCGCTACGCAGACGGGGGCGGCAGGGCTGATGCTCGGTCGGGCTACCCTTGGCGATCCGTGGTTGTTTGGTCGGCTCAAGGCCTTGGCGAATGGGGAAAAACCCGAAGAAATCACGGCCACTCGCCGCTTGGCGGCGGCGCTGATTCATGCCAAGAGATTGTGCGAGCATAAGGGAGAACGCACGGGAATGTGCGAAAGCCGCAAGTTTTCGGCTTGGTATATCAAGGGTTTTTCCGATGCGGCCATGTTGCGGGATGCCGTCTGTCGGGTGACGACCTATGGGCAGTTGGAAGATTTGCTTAGCCGATACATCACAGAAGAGATAGAGG
>JAZKZU010000196.1:0-4690 GCA_045612825.1 Eubacteriales bacterium | reverse complement strand
TTTCCGTTTGCCCTTGCCAGCGCCGAAAAATTGTGTTATCATAATATATATATTGCGTTATTATGCCTATAAAGGAGTACGAACATGGCAGAAGAACAATTATTCCGCACCGCCATCAGTGGTTTTAACAAAGACGATGTTATCGCCTACATAGAGGGTATCAACCGTGCCGCCGCCGAGAATCAGGATTGGTTCGATCGGCAAACCAAGGCTATGGCCGATACCATTAAGCGGCTAACCAAGGAGAATAATGCGCTCAAGGCCGCCGGTGCCGATCCTGCCATTCTGGAAGGCTTGCAAAAGCAGCTGGAAGAAAAATCACAGGAATGTGAAGCCGTCCGTCAGGAACTGGCCGCCGCCAAGCAAAAGGCCGCCGTCCCCGGCATCGGCAACGAGCAGTTGCGTACCCGTATTGAAGAGATCATCCGTGAGCGTGAGCGTATGCAGCAGCAGATCGCCGCCTATAAGGCCGAGATCGAGCAGTTGCGGGAAGGCGCTCCCTCCGATTCGGCTGAGCTGGAAGCCGCTAAAAATCAGATTCTTGATCTGCAAACCAAGCTGGCGCAGGCCGGCCAACCGCTTACCGAGGAAGAAACCAAGACCCGCATCGCCGAGGCTGAGGAACGGGCATCATCGGCCACCGTGCAGTTGGCCCAGATGCAGACCCAGTTTGAGTCGGTTCGTGCCCAGTTGTTGCAAACCCAGTCGCAGGCCGCCCGCCAGATCGATGAGTTAACTTTGCAGAACCGTCAGCTGTCGGCTCGCCTCAGTGGCACGTCCTACACCGCTCCCGTCTACTCGGGCGAACTTCGCCTGCGTGAGGCGCAGGATCGGGTAACGATGCTGGAACAGGAGCTGGCCGCCGTGCGTGCCGAGAACGAGCGCCTGCGCTCCCAATCCACCATGCACCCCGACGAGTTGCGCAGTCTGTACGATAAGAGCCGTCTGTACGACGATATTAAGAATAACGTCGGCCGCATTATCACCGAAGCCCGCAAGAAGGCCAACGATATGGTGGCCGAGGCCGAGGCCTCCCGTAACGAGATCCTGCTTCAGGGCATGGATGGGTTAACGGCCATGCAGTCGAGAATCCAGACCATGAAAAAGGAGATCGATCAGGCGCAGAAAATCTATGCCGATACTTCCATTTCCATGTCGGGCATGTTCAATGCTATCAACGATGCGGTAAATATTACCGATAACCAGCTCATCTCCGTTCTGGGCCCCATTCCCGAAGTTCCTCAGGAAGAACCTAAACCCGAGCCGAAGAAGAACGGCAACGAAGACGTGTGGAGAACCCCGATCCTATAAAAAACAGAGCAGACGCAAGTCTGCTCTTCTTTATCCGATAAAAGGAGTCTATTATGGAACAATCCAAAAGTTTCACCAATGAATTTGTCGAGATTGTCTTTAATGAGGGGCAACCCCCCGCCCCGTCCAAAAAACGGCGATGGTTATGGCCCGTCCTTGGTGTCGCCACCCTGCTTTTGGCGCTTGGCGGCCTATTCCTCTTTCTCTTTACCCCGCAAGGGCAGGCTTCGCCCGAAGCGCTGGCGCAAGCCTATGCCAATGCCATGATGAAAGATCGGGTCGGTCAGGTATACCGCCTGTTCCCCTCGGCCATCACCCGCCGCGCAGGCGGAACACGGGAAGCGCTGGTGGAGGAACTGGACGAGTTTTGCTATGCCTACGGCCAAACCGATGGGTATACGCTGCTATCGATCACCGAATATGAACCCCAGCTGCGCCAATCCTTTTCCACCATTCTCGATACCGAAATCACCGATTATCGCCATATCATCTTGGAAATGACGCTGGACGGTCAGGCCCGTCACCTGCATCTGGATGTCTTGAAAATCAAGGAAAAATGGTATTTGGCCGAAGTATGGAACGATGATGTACTGGTCGGCAACGGCTTTGCCCTGCCCGAAGAGGCGGTCGATGCCTACTTTGCCGCCTTTTGTGCCGATAGTTTAGACGGCATGTCCCTCGCCCTCTCCCCCGCCCTTACCGAGGCGGCCATTGCCAAGCAATACGGGCTGCGGCAGATGCTTTGTGAGATTGATGATTTTTATGCCGAAGGCGGTTGCCGTCCCGTTTCCTATTCGCATATCCAAACCAAAGCCTACTCGGCTTATCAAACCCAAAGCATAGCCGAAATATTAGGGCCCGAGCCGCAGGCCTACCGCGCCTACTATTATGACGCCTGTGTGGGCGACACCGTCTATACCTTGGTGGTCGATCTGGTGCAGGTGAACGATACCTGGGGCATTGCCCGTGTATGGGATTACCATAAAGAATATATGATATAAAAAATAGGAGCATTTTGCTCCTATTTTTATTGTAATTTATTTAGTTTTTCCTGATTAATCATAACAATCAGTTTCATATCCTCAGCAAGCGGAACGGCGGGATCGACATCAATACTCACCTGTTCCCCGGTACGAATGGCTACCACATTCATACTGTATTTATGACGCAATTTCAATTCAATCAGGTTTTTGCCCACCCATTCTTTTTTCACCGCCAATTCGACCATAGATACTTCCTTGGACAGTTCTACCATATCCAGGAATCCGGCACTCACCAAGTTTTTCGCCAAGCGCATACCCGATTCCTTCTCGGGAAAGACCACCTTATCCGCACCGATCCGTAACATAATACTGCGGTGCATTTCATTGCTGCACTTGACGATGACCGTGGGCACACCCGCCTCCTTGCACAAGGTAATGGCCATAACGCTGGCCTCCAGATTATTGGCCATGGCAATAATCACCACGTCCATATCGGCTATGCCCAACTGCTTTATGACTTCGGCATCGGTCACATCGGCACACTTGCAAATGGGTAACACTTCACCGGCCATGTTAACAACGGCCTGCTCGCTATCCACCGCCAGCACCTCCGCCCCGCTGTCCACCAAACCTTTGGCCACAGCCAGACCGTACCGACCTAAGCCAAATACTGCATATGTCTTGTGTATACTCATCCTACACTAATCTCCTCTGTTGGATTTTTTATCATGTCGGGATTGGCTCGCCGCACACGGAAAGCAATGGCCAACGAGATCGGACCAATCCTGCCTAAATACATGGTCGCAATGATGATGAGTTTGCCAACGGTATTTAAGAATGGAGTCAGGTTTCGGGTCAGACCCACCGTTGCCGTAGCACTCACCGTTTCATAGAGCAAATCCAATAACGGACGATCGGACACCGCCGCCAGCAGCAGGGTAGCCGCCACCACAATACCCAGCGACATACAAGCCACCGCCAAGGCTTTCCGAATAGCCGCTTTGGATAGATTTCGATTAAACATCGCCACCTCATCCTGATTGCGGATGGTGGCCAAAGCCGAGGACAGCAGCACCGTCACCGTCACAGTCTTGATGCCGCCGGCCGTACCTACGGGCGAACCGCCAATCATCATCAGTATCATTGACACAAGGGTGGAGCCGCCCGTCAGATTTTCCTGTGCTATGCTAGCAAAGCCGGCTGTACGTGTCGTTACCGACTGGAACAATGATACCTGTATTTTGTCCCATAGCCCTAAATTTCCGATCGTTTGCGGATTATGATACTCAAAGACAAAAATGGCCGCCGCTCCGCCCAGAATGAGCACTGCCGTCGTTACCAGTGCAATTTTACTATGCAGCATCAAGTGGCGTTTTTTGCCTTGCAATACATACAGCACATCCCACCATACAATAAAACCCATACCGCCCAACACAATCAGTGCCATGGTTACCCCATTAATAAGCGGATGGGTGGCGTATTGGCATAAACTGTCCTGCGCCAAAGTATCAATGCCGGCATTGCAAAAGGCCGATACCGAATGGAAAATGGAAATCCAGATACCACGCAGACCAAACTGCGGCACAAATACAGGCATACACAGTAGGGCGCCGACACCCTCTACCGCAAAGGTGCCTGCCAACACCCGCTTGACAAAGCGAACCAGCCCCGATAAGGAGTTGAGATTAAAGGCATCCTGTAATAACAGCCGATCACCCAGCCCCATGCGCCGATGCAACATCACCATAATACCGGCAAAAACGGTAACAATGCCCAAGCCGCCCATCTGGATCAGTACGAGAATAACCGCCTGCCCGAAACCGCTCCATGCAGTCACCGTGGGCAGGGTCACAAGCCCCGTCACACAAGTCGAGGTGGTGGCGGTAAACAGCGCATCGATATAAGGCACCGCCTCTCCGTTTGCCGATGCAATAGGCAGCGCCAGTAGCCCGCTGCCGATCAGAATGGCCGCAAGGAAACTGAGCAGTATGATATGAGTTGTCGTCAATCGGTTTTGTTTCATGTCTATATTATAATATATCCGCACCAAAATTACAAGAAAAAGAGCCGAGATTTCTCTCGGCTCCTTGGTGGCTTAGTCGAACTTGGGCGGCTGATTTTTCTGCGAAGCATAGGGACGGTTGGGATCGTTGGTGTTAATGCGCACCAGCGAACTGGTACCCATACGCACCGCACCTGCCTTAACCATCGCTTCCACATCCTCACGGCAGAGAATACCGGTAGCGGCCTTAACCAGCATATCTTCGCCCACCACACGCTTCATCATCTGCACATCGGGAACGGTAGCACCGCCGGTGCCCATGCCCGTCGAGGTCTTAACATAATCGGCGCCCGCCGCCTTGGACAGTACGCAAGCGGCAATCTTCTCTTCCTTG
>JAZKZU010000195.1:0-12391 GCA_045612825.1 Eubacteriales bacterium | reverse complement strand
TCCACCACCAGAGTTTCAAATCCTTTTTCTTTGAGTTGTTCTACCAGCCCGATCAGCCGTTCATCCGGCTTGTAGGCCGGAATCAACACCACATTCATGGCTTACCCCCGCATATTTATACTTCTTTGGTAAAATTCATGTATTTTTGTCATCAAGACATCATTTTCAGTTCCGTCCCGATCAAACAGCAGATCGGTATGACCCGATTGCCCCGGTTGATCACAAAGATAATACTCTACCTTTTCCGATTTGATTTCATCCCGATGGGCAATAATAGCCGTTTTATCCACCGATACCGTATCATCGGTACTGCCGTGCACAATCAACACCGGCACATCGGCCTGATTGATCGCATGAACGGCCTCCACGTTCAACACATCGGTGCCGAACAAAATCGCTTGATAAAACCACAACATCGGATAGTTCCCATAAGCCAGCGAGCCTACATAGCGGGTAGCCGGTTCGATGATTGCATCCATAGCCTTGTTAATACCGCTGATGCTGACAACCGCCGTTACCTCCGGATGCTCTTCCAGCACCCCGCACACGGCATATCCGCCACGGCTATGACCGAAAAGCATAAGGGCTTCACACCCAAACCGCTCTTGACTTTCAATATAATCCAAGGCGGCATCCAAATCCAGCAGTTGTTGGGAGAAACCGACCGAGGAATCGCCCTCGCTATCGTAATGTCCGGTGGGATCAAAGGAAAAGACCGACCAGCCCTGCTCTAAGAAACTATGGATATGCCACAAAAATTCATCATCATCGGCCGCATAACCGGGCGCAACCACAACCAAGGCCTTTGCCTGCGGCACTTCGTAATAATAGCCACGCAATCGATTCTTACCGCTGAGGAAATCCATCGCCTTGCGATATGACACCATCTCCGACAGCGGCTCGGATATGGTAGCTTCTCCCCCATTATGCCGAGGAAAAGAGGCATCGTATATAAACTTTGTTAGAAAAAACGAAAAAACGGTAACAATAAGAAGAAGGACAATGATAACCCTCAAGACCTTTTTTGTGGATTTCTTTTTGAAAGATATCATTAGTCTTCCCTTCTCTTTCTATAATAACACAACGAACATGGAGCTTACAAGATGCAATTTCAACCAAAACCCTATCACATTTTAAGTGAAGACGAATTCCCCATGCAGATACCCGCCATAGAAGCGGAACTGTCTGGCTACGCCAATACCGGCACGTTTACCTCTTTTGACGGGAGTGAGATTGCCTATCAATATTTTCTTTGTGAATCGGCAAAGGCAAACATAGTCATCGTTCACGGCTTTACCGAGTTCTATAAGAAATACTATGAACTGGCCTGGTATCTGTTGCAGGAAGGATACAACGTTTTTATATATGACCAGCGTGGCCACGGCCTTTCGACCCGCCATGTAAACGATCCGGAACTTGTGCATCTGGAACGCTTTGATGACTATGCGCAGGATCTTTCCATTTTTATCGATACGATAGTCAAGCCCTCGGCGCCCGATCTGCCTTTGGATATATATGCGCATTCCATGGGCGGCACCGTGACCCTCTTTTATTTATCCCAATACCCAAACCACGTGCATAAAGCTTTTTTATCGGCCCCGATGGTAACGCCGTATGCCGGTGGTACGCCCCGCTTGCTCATCCGCATCGGCGCCATGCGATATCTGCGAAAATTGGGAGCCAAGGCGCATTTCCCCTATTCGGGACAATTTAACCCGCATGCCAACTTCAACGAGTCGTCCGACGCCAGTTTCTCACGCTTCTCTTATTATCTGAATATGCGTTGCGAGAACCGAGAATACCAAACCTCGGGGGCGACGAATCAATGGATGGATCAGGTGGCTCGCCTGCAAGGGCGTATGCTCCGAAAGAGATTTGCTTCGCACATCCAAACTCCGATCTGTCTGGTGAGTTGCGGGCAGGACCGTGCCGTAAGAACGCCGCAGCAACGCCGGATGGCGGCGCTTCTCCCCAACTGCCGCTTGGTATCGGTTCCCGATGCAGCGCACTCTCTTTATACATCAACAGGAAAGCAGTTAACCGATTTTTACAAACTGCTCTTTGATTTTTTGCGGTAAACACCGGCTTTGCCGTTCTCCGCAATTAACCGGACCAGTGCACATACTACCCAGAAAATACGAACCGACAGACGAATATCCAAGGTGGCCGTTAGGGTAGGCTGTGCAAAATCGCATGACACGGCAACATCCATAGCCTCTTTATCCATTTTCATATTGGCATCGATAAATCCCGCCATGGAATAGACGGCTGTGCTGATACTGCCGTATTCTATAGCGGCCATAGCCGCATCTTCATGCCCGACGGTAATATGCGCCCGTAACCGGGAAACTCGGCATTTCTTCAACAACCGCACGACACGCTCAAGGATCCGACGCACCAGCGACAGAATCCGATGTAAAACCGTGTTCCAATTATTGACCTTAGCCGCTATGCGGATCTTATCCCAATCGGAATATCGCTCCAGCCCCAGAATTTTTACAGCCAATTTTACCAATACATGATTGGGGTCCGGCTTCTTACCGAAAACAAAAAACAGGATCCTGTAGTATTGTTTTACCTTACCCTGCGGATCGGTAAAGACGCAAACCGAAACAGGGAGCGCCATCAATATCCCAATGATGCCGATAATGACAGCCAAGAGGATTCCCAGTATTTTCAAGACGATCAATGGATACCCCTGCCTTTCTACCCACATTATACCCTATTAGTTTACCACATACTCCCATTAAATTCAAGTTCTTACCGTATCCCTCTTGCATTTTTCCTTATCATGCGGTACAATAAAGAGCAGAAAAAATAAAGGAACGTAAAAATGGATTATTCATATCAAGAACCCACGCCCAGCCCAATCAAGACACTTATTTTCGGCATACTGGGATTAGCTTTTTCCTGCACTGTTCTACTGGCTATGGGCGGCATTATCTTTTCGGCGCTTTGTTTGAGCCTATCCAATGAATATTATCGCATTACCGGACAGCTGACGGGGAAAATTCGGGTTGGCCGCATCCTAAGTCGAATCGGACTGATCTTAGGCATTGTGATGACGGCGCTGGTTTTGCTCTTTATTCTGTCTCAAATTATTGCCTATTTCGGCATTACCCGTTTGTAAGAATTAAGACTCCGGAGAATTCCGGAGTCTTATTTTTACTTGGATTTTTCTTCCGAGGGTATTTCTTCCTCATCGTTGACCCAGTTATCCACCTTTTCCGCGCCTATTTTCACAGTCTTGACCAAGGTTTTACCCAGATCACGGAACGCATGGCCGAGCCCAACTCCCGTTTCTTTCCAGTTATCTCTCAAAGACATACCGTACGCCTCCTTTTTCTGCATTATAGCATAAAAATTTCACATCATCAAGATATTGCGGATAATTTCCCGATCCTACACATATAGTATGGATATAACAAGATTGGGGGAATACTATGAATCCTTTTGTGCATAAGCCGACGCCTATATTTTCGTCCATACAGAATTTTGAGCAGATCTATCCGCAAAGTTATAACAAGAACGAGGTCGATCCCTACACCAAAACTCGCATCATTTTAATGAACGGAACGGAATTTGAAGCCAACTGGTTTAGCCACAACTTTGCCAGACACGTAACAGACAACAATCTGCGCCGTGAACTGGCAATGACACGCTATGTCGAAAAACAGCAACAGTTAAAGATCTCTCTTCTTAAACCTTGCAATGAGAGCCCGCTGGAGCATACCATCGGATATGAGCAGTTGGCCGTTGATCTTACCGCCGAACTGGCCAGACGGGAAAAGGATTGCGACGTCAAGAAGGCTCTGGATTTTGCCCTGCTGGAAGATTTTGACCACTTGTATCGCTATGCCGATCTCTTAGAGATGGAGCAAGGCATCCGTGCTGAGAAACTGGTCGGCCGCTATACCGAGATCATGCCCGGCCGCCCGACCATCGCCCATCACCGTTGCCCGCTTGATAACGTTAAGCGCAACATCAATTCCCGTACGGCCGACAAACAGACGGTTCTCAACACCCTCATCATCACCGCCGCCGAACAGCAGACGATGAACTATTACATGAACATCACCAATCTGGCCACCAACGATCTGGCACGCAAGCTCTATCAAGAGATTGCCCTGGTAGAGGAGGAGCACGTGACCCAGTACGAATCGCTCATGGATTCGAGCGCTACATGGCTGGAAATGCTCTTGTGGCATGAGTACAACGAGTGCTATCTGTACTGGTCTTGCTTCATGACCGAGACCGATCGCTGTATCAAGGCGTTGTGGGAGGAGAATCTGGAAATCGAGATCGGGCATCTGCATAAGGCGGTGGAACTGCTCCAGAAGTACGACCACAAGGATTGGCAGGAGGTCATTCCCGACGGCAAGTTCCCCGAGCCGATCAGCCTGCATGAGAATATTGATTACGTGCGTGATATTTTGGGCACTACGGTACAGTTTACCGGTTGCCGAGAAGGATATATCAAGTTGGAAGAATTGCCGGCCGATGCCGATTTCTTCACCTTCCAGAAGCGCTTGATTCCTTGCGTGGACGTTGTACCCTCACACCGTGTCATCAATACCCATATCCGCCGCTATGGACGGGATTACCGTTTTGAGGTGGCGCCCAATCCCATTCCCGCGTTGCGGGATCGTTGTCGGGATAACACCGACGTTGGGCGTGTACCGTGCGCCGCACAGAGTACCGAGTTTAAATGTAATTGTTAAGAAAAACGCAGACACGAAATGTGTCTGCGTTTTTTTATAGATCGTACGGTCTCCCGATACGTTCGTATTTCGTTTTCGTCAAGGAATTATACGGGAGTTTTTCCCATGGATCGTTTGCGATTATCTTCTGCAATTGTTGGAGATTGTCTTCCGTATCGGTAATATTGGGAATCATCGGAGTTCTCACCAGATACGGTTTTCCGCTCTTGCGTAAGGTTTCGAAGTTTTTTAAGATGATTGCATTGGATACGCCTGTGTATTTTTGATGAAGTACGTCATCAGCCAACTTCAGATCGAACATCACGTAATCCATTCGCTCTATAACTCGAGCGAATACCGACTCATCGGCATATCCGCAGGTTTCTATGGCCGTATGGATTTGACAGGAATCCAGAAAAGAGAGTATCGTGTCGCCCTGCATGAGTGGTTCACCACCCGAAAAGGTAATACCACCATCGGTACCGCCCACACGTTTTTGTTTTTCGACCAGAGACAGAAATTCCGCTTTATTCAACATATTGACCGAAGATTTAAGCGCATGGGTTGGACAAGCCTGCACACAAGCCCCGCACGCATCGCACTTTTCACGGTGAATTATGTGCCTATCTCCTATTTCATGAACGGCAGAGGGACAAGATAAGCACAAACCGCAACCGATGCATTTCTTTTCATCAAAGATTAAGGTTGGTTGTATACTTTGCGTTTCGGGGTTATGACACCATGAGCATCGCAAGGGGCAACCGGAGAGGAAAAATACCGTACGGATACCCGGACCGTCATGCAGAGCAAAGTTCTGAATATTGCTGATGCGTAATTCCATCCTCACACCCCCGCCGTGACACGTGATAAAAATTCCTCTTGAAATACAGGCGACAGCAAGACAAAGGGCGCCGAAAATCCACAAACTCTCACGATGATATGTTTGTAATTCTCTGGATCTTTCTGCGCAGCTAACAGTATATCTTTATCCACACAGTTGGGCTGAAGCGACTGAATGCCGCTGGCGGCGATGGCACGAAATATGGATGTCATTTGTTCCGTACTGATTTTACCGGCAGGCAGGGTTATGGTGACAGAACTGTTACCGGCACATTTTTTCATATCGATATACCGAAAACTGTCGAGCATATCAAAGATGGAGACATCGTTAAGCAAGCGGGACGGGGTAAGTCCGGAGCTAATATAATCGCCGTTTCTTCTGCCATTTGGCGTAGCTTTGACCGGTTCACCCCAAAAGATAACTTCCGTATAGAGATTAAATCCTATGCGGAATTCTCCGCCATAAGCCGTAGGCAGATTTCGGGAGATACGGTACAGGTCATCATACACACGTCCGACAAAGGCAGAGGATTCCTCCGAACCGTCACCAAAAGACGGAGCCGAGATGGCCATTTGACGAAGCACTTCATTGCCCCAGTTATTCCTACACTCATTAAGCAATTCTGCTACTGTGCAAACTTTCTTATCAAAGCACAGGGATTTGATTGCCAATAACGAGTCCACTGCCTCGGCAAATCCGCAAAAATACACGCTTTCCCGATTGTATTTCGTGCCGCCGTTAGTCATATCCTTACGATTGGGGATACACGGCTCCATCAACGCAGACAAAGTCGGTGCGGGATTGACCTTGTGCCAAATACGACCGGCTACGCTCATCGGCTCCGCTTTTCGCATCAGGACAGTGCGTATGCTATTGATGTATTTTTGGTAGATCTGCTCGAAACTATCGTTATCTTCAAAGGATTCAAACTGCAACTCACTAGATGCAATTCGATCTCCCTCTTGGATAGCCAGATCCAGAGGATAGATCAAATTGAGATATTCTCCACTGAATTTAACAGCCGTATCCGGCGTTAGCGGATCCCAGCAGCCTCCTACCACATAGTCCACAGCATCCGCCTCATCAATTCCTGTTTCGAGTAATGATGGGATGACGGTGTCATCATTGGCGTAAAGGCTAAAGCCTTTAGACTGCAATAGCGGCTGTCCAATTCGATCCAGATACTCTTTGGGCGAATGTTGAGAATATCGAAGCATCATTTTGGGATAGAGGATATTATGAGTATCCCGTGCATCCAAGAAAAGTTTAGTAACCCCATTGAATACGGCGTTGCCCTCTATATCTTGCCCGCCGAGAGTTAAGGTGTTCTCCAGTTCATATTCCGAGCCACGACGCACAAGATCCCTTTTATCAAAGGTACAATCCCATACCAACAGGAAACGGGTAACCTCATCAAGCATCTGCGCCTCATCCACTCCACGGGCGATATCTTTCTCATATAACGGGGCAAGTAACATGTCGACACGTCCGAAGGAATTAAAGCCAACCCCCTCCAGTGCGCCTAATGATTTGCGAATAAACGCAAGCGTGCATAAACCCTCATGGAACGTTTGCGGCGCCTCCCACGGCACACGAGCAGCCAGATCAGCCAGTTCCGTCATGTTTTTTTCCTTAGCCGCATCCGCAAATTTTAATTCCATAGTACGTAACGCTTGCAATCCTGCGATAGCACAACGGATAAAATCCCGTTCCTCATCGGATTGACAAGACTCAAGCGCTTGAACGCACTCCTCGTAAATTCCCTTCAGTCCAACCCGGAATATTTTCTTCATGGGAATCCCGATATGCATAATGTCTACAAAAGTACCCGTTTGCGCATACAGCCGATTCTTCCTGTCTTGATAATAAACATCGTAAGCATGGGGGTCAAGGTCACGGAACAGATGCTCATTTCTCATATACAACCAACCGTTAGCATGATCCATACCTCCTCGGCAGTATTTGCCATCGGAATAAGCCAGAAGCGCTCCGGTTTCATAGAAAAACGGAATGTCTTCAAATACCTGAGGCACAATCTCATCGGCTATGGTTTGGTACAGTTTTGCTTTTAATTGATACGAGGTTTGGGACGGATGTTCCGCATCGTACCGGTCCATTTTTTCAAACACTCGATCTCGAACCCCTTTTGCCAGCTTCGGAAGCTCTTGGGTATAAAAATGATTCAATTCCTCTTTAATATTATCGTAGATCATATTCGTTCCCTTTCTGTATTTTTCTAATCTCAGTATATAACGCTTTTAAAAAAAAGGAATAAACAATTTTCTATTTTTGCACAAAATAGAAATCATTTCTTGACAAATTCACTTTATATCATATAAAATAAGGTATAACATTTGTATAAAAGGGTGAAAACATGAATACCATCATTCGTAATATTCATGCCATATATGAATATACAACGGATCGCGCAAAATGGAATAATGTCGGTCCTCGCACCAATCATACGCTGGCTTATCAAGTGTCAGGCGCCTATGATCATACCGTAAACGGAAACGTATTGCCTGTGAATGAGAATACTATACTATTCATTCACAAAGACGATTCTTATGCGGTTACCCGTCGGGAAATCGGTCGCTCCTACTGCATCTCATTTTATGCCGAGACCGATTTGCGCACCATGGTCATGGACGCCAAGGACGATCCCAGATTACTGAAACTTTTCAAAAAAATTATGCAAAATACCAATTTGATGCCGGATGCCAATAAATATTTGGCGGCATCCGTCATATACGAAATTCTGGCCATCATTGACCAGAAAAAGACACCGAAATATTTTTCAGGCCCCATGCGAGACCGTTTGCATATCGTCCATGAGTATATCCTTGAACATTATCTGGAAAAGGAGTTCGACATTCGTATCTTGGAGTCCCTCTGCGGTGTCGGACAAAAGCATTTGGGCAATCTTTTTCGTGAACGATACGGTTGTACCCCCAAGCAATACGTCATAAATCTGAGAATGATGACGGCAGCTAATTTATTAAGCGACAATAACCTTAGCATTTCTGCCATTTCTACTTTGGTCGGCTATGACGACATTTACTATTTCAGCCGCCTATTCAAAAAGCATTTCAACCTGTCCCCGCTTCAATATCGCAAACAGAATTAATAAAAGCAGACACGAAATGTGTCTGCTTTTTCTTTACGGATTGCAATTTTTGCATGGGGCATAGCCTTGATACTGCAAATCCTGCTTGGATTGATTGGTTGTCTTTTTGTTCTCCGGCTTTATGGAAGATACCTGCGAACAGGAGGGCAGATGTATCTTCTTGGAGTTGGTATTGAGCACATACTCAACGTCGGTCGTTGTCGGTTCCTTTTGCGAGCCGGCCGCCCAACTGTTTCCCGTTCGGTAATCGATCTCCACGCCCGGTTGATTATTATAGGCGTAGACGTGGAATTGTATGCCTTCTCCCCCATCTTCCACCGACTGCGCCTCCATAACGACACCGCTTGCCACCAAGTTATCCCCCTCAAAAACAGGGGTGACCCGATAGAGGACATGGTTCTTCGTTTCCTTGACATAGTCGGCAATCATATTCTCAAAGGGAAGCATTCCTTCTACATTCAAATATCGGGTGCCGGTAATCAAGTTTTGCTCGTTAGCGTTCTCGCCTGTTAACTGAAAGCCGATCAGGTGGCATCGGTTATACAGATATTTACCGTCAACATGATCGTATTTCACCGTTTGCCAACCGCTGGGCTTAACCTGCCCGATGCTTCCCCGCTCCTCGGTGGGCATAATATCCACGCCGATACACGCCATCACGACTCCGCATCGCCCCAATGCATCCAATGGCGCATAGGTTTCATAGGATTGCGTTACCAGCTCTGATTCTTCAAACTCGGGGACATTATCCTGCAACGCCACAAAGGGTTCACCTGAAAAGGGCGGCACCGTTTGCCCGCTCATAGGCTGTGAAGCCAAACTGCTTGACGGGGCGGGCGCACAGGCGCTCAATAGCAAAAGCAGACAAAGGCCGATGGCCAATACTTTTTTCATCGTTCATACACCTCCTCGGTAATGACAGGGTGGGAATTTCCCTCAAATTCCTCGGTTGCGATCAGCCGCCACTCCGAACCGAGTGCAGGGAATTTACGGTCGGACGGATATCGCCGATTCCAGCGATACAGCACAATTTGGCTGACTTGATCCAGATAGGGCGCAACATCCGCATCCTCAATAAAGCAATAGTCCTCGGCCTTGGCCAAATCCAGCAGACAAGGATCCACGCACACGGATGCACCCTCAAACAGTTTGGCCGAATAGGGAGTGACCCACAGCGTGGCGTCGCCAATGTTTTCGAGGATACGGCGGGTCAGCACCGCATCCGAGCTGAGGCGGCGACGGTTAAAAAGGAGTCCGTTTTGATCATCAATGCAGGCAATTATCTTCATGTTTCGCTCATTCCGTTTCCATCAAAAATGTTTTGATCGGTTCCTATTAGACAGTATAGCATAACCGAGATATCGGCGCAAGAGTTCCTAACCGTTCCTCTCGTGTTTGCGGAAAGCCGAGGGACATTCGCCGTAATTCTTCTTAAAGGCATTGGAAAAATAATAGGTATTCTCGTACCCCACCCGCATGGCAATTTCACCGATGCTCAGCGCCGTGGTATTCAACAGTTCCTTGGCTTTCTCCATGCGAAGGCGGGTAAGATAACAAATAATCCCGACCCCTGTTTCTTCCTTAAAGATACGCTTAATACTCGAAAGCGAATAGGAAAACTGACGGGAGATTTCTTTCAACCGAACGGTATGGCCGTGATTTTCATTGAGGTAGGCCACGATCTGGTCGGTCAGGGTTTGACGCTGGAGCACCTGTTCATACATGGAGATGCGACTTTTCTTCTCGGTGGCATCTGCATTGAGCAAGGAAATGATAAGCAGTTCAATGGAATTTTTAATATATTGCTCATCCAATTCCTTAGCTGTGGGCGATCGATCCATCTGCCCGTCCCGTGCAATTTCCAGCGGATCTTTGGGCTCAAAGACCAGACAGCCACGGTTAACGATATCATTGATATACTGCTTCTGGCGCTGATTGAGCGGCAGGATCTTATTGTTAAAGTAGTCCATATATCGACTGTTACTATCAAAGCAAAAGATGATCACGGCCGTTCCTTTTTCATGGGGACGAATCTTATGAAATTCAAAGGGCTTGTGGCAAACCATTTCGCCCTGCCGCAAAATATAGGTTGCCTCATCGGCACCCACACTCACCTTTCCCCGATCCACATATACAAACTCCCATCCCGCATGCCGTTCTCCGGCGTTACAGAAATCATCGGGGAACTCAAAATAAAAATCACTCGTCAGCCGATCGACATGTATGCTGTCGCTGAGTGTAATCCCTTTTGCCATATTCAACCTATCCTCCTAAAAAGACCATCGAAGATATTATAAATATCATAAGCCGATTTTATAAAAATTTTGTCAATTTGTCAATCCACAATTTGCATTTTTAGGATTATAATAAAAGCATCATATAATAAGGAGGATTCTGATGAACGTTTTAGCGATTGGTTGTCATCCCGATGACATTGAAGTCTGCTGTGCCGGAACGCTGGCCAAATATGTCAAGCGTGGCGACAAGGTTATTGTTGCACATGTATCCAGCGGCAATTTGGGTCACGTGGTTATTCCGCCCGATGAATTGCGGGTAATCCGTGCCAATGAGGCCAAAAAAGCAGGTGCGCTGGCCGGCATTGAGGTGATCTCGGTTGGTTTTGATGATCTGGAGATCTACGATAACAACAAGCAAGCCCGTGATAAAATCGTGGACGTGATCCGTTATGCCAATCCCGATGTGATTATCACCCACAATCCGGATGACTACATGCCCGACCACACAGCCGTTTCCCGATTGGTTTTTGATGCCAGTTTTACGGCCACTCTGCCTAATTATACCGACTATCCTCACGTATTCAGTTCCGAGGACGGCGATCCTGCCAAGTTAGTACCCATTTACTATATGGATACTGTGGCCGGCGTTAATTTCATTCCGACCGAGTACGTGGATATCAGCGATACAATTGACCTGAAGATGGAGATGCTGGAGTGCCACGCAAGCCAGTTGGTTTGGATGCGGGATCATGACAATATTGATTTCGCCGACATGGTCAAGACCTTCGCCCGCTATCGCGGTTATCAATGCGGGGCTGACTATGCTGAGGGCTTCCGCATGTGTCAGGTCTACCTCAAAGGTACAACAAAAAGACTTTTACCCTAAAAAAGAAAAGGAGAAATAACCATGAACTTTATGGACACTGTAGCCGGTTCTCTCTTGGAAAACTTCTACCCCAAGGGCTGGGACATGGCAAAAATCGACGCTTGCTGCGACAAGGGCGTGGCTCGTGAGAATTTCTGGAACAAGGACTTTAACCCCATCGCCTGCGATAGTTTAGGTGATTTTGACACCCTGATGGGCCACGAGATCGCCATGCAGATCAAGACCACCCGTGACATGGGCCAAAAACTGGCCATAATTCTGCCGGTCGGCCCGATGGGTATGTATCGCTGGGCCGCCTATTTCCTCAACGAGTGGAAGGTTTCCTGCGATCACGTGTATACTTTCAACATGGACGAGTGGGCCGATGCACAGGGCAACACCCTGAGCAGCAGTGAACCTGCCTCGTTTGAGTATTCCATGAAGAATGCCTTTTTCAACAAGATCGATCAGACCGTACCGGAGAATCAGCGCAACTTTGCCACCAAGGATAATCTTCCCACCTATCCTGAGAAAATTGCCGCTCTGAAGGCAGAAGGGGCAAAACTGGTTCTGGTTTACGGCATTGGCAGAATGTGTCACATCGCCTTCTGGGAGCCGCAG
>JAZKZU010000194.1:0-3623 GCA_045612825.1 Eubacteriales bacterium | reverse complement strand
GCGCTGGATATTATCATCGGCAAAGGTCCGTCGGCTCGTTCGATTCGTTTGGATCTGAAGAAGTTTACCCTGATCGGGGCGACCACCCGTGCCGGACAGTTGACCGGCCCGCTTCGTGACCGATTCGGGATGCTTTTCCGTTTGGAAATGTACTCGCACGAGGAGTTGGCATCCATTGTCAAGCGCAGTGCGGGGATTCTGGATATGCCCATTGAGGAGTCGGGGGCGATGGAGATTGCCCGCCGCAGTCGGGGCACGCCCCGTATTGCCAACCGCCTGCTGCGGCGCATCCGTGATTTTGCTCAGTTGTATTCGGACGGCATTATCACCCGTGAGGTGGCCGATTTGGGGCTTGGCAAGCTGGAGATTGATGCGTTGGGGCTGGATAATACCGATCGGAATATTCTGCGCTCCATTGCGGTGAATTTCCGTGGCGGTCCCGTGGGGCTGGAAACGCTGGCGGCGACAACGGGAGAAGATGCGGTGACGATCGAAGACGTGTATGAGCCGTATTTATTGCAGATCGGATTTCTCAACCGTACGCCTCGTGGCCGATGCATCACGCCGGCCGCTTGTGCGCATATCGGCGTAAAGGTGAATACGCCGCCAAATCAAATGACATTGGATATATAAATTATGTTTGTAACAAACGATTGGAAAGATTATGAATTGATAGATGCCGCTTATGGCGAGCGTTTGGAGCGGTGGGGGAATGTGACCCTCATTCGTCCCGATCCGCAGGCCATTTTCGGCGGAGAAAAGACGAATCCCGCATGGAACAAGGCCAACGGGCGGTATTTCCGTTCCAAGAGCGGTGGGGGAAATTGGGAGTTCTACAAGCCCTTTGACGATTTTACCATTGGGTATCGGGACTTAAAATTTCATATCCGTCCCACCAATTTTAAGCACACGGGGTTATTCCCCGAGCAGGCCGATAACTGGGACTGGATGATGGAAAGAATTGCCCATGCCGGCCGCCCCATCAAGGTGCTGAATTTGTTTGCCTACACGGGTGGGGCGACGGTGGCTTGCGCCAAGGCGGGTGCGCAGGTGACCCATGTGGATGCCGCCAAGGGCATGGTGCAATGGGCCAAGGAGAATGCCGCTTTGTCGGGCTTATCCGAGGCGCCCATCCGCTATCTGGTGGATGATTGCGTGAAGTTTGTCGAGCGGGAAATTCGCCGAGGAAACAAGTACGATGCCATTCTGATGGATCCGCCGTCCTACGGTCGAGGGCCGAGCGGCGAGGTCTGGAAACTGGAAGAAAAGTTATATGATTTTGTGGAGTTGACCACAAAGATTTTATCGGATGATCCGTTATTTATGGTCATCAATTCCTATACGACCGGCTTTGCCTCGGGCGTGATTCGCTATCTGTGCGACCGAGTGCTGACTCCGAAGTTCGGAGGGCAGGTTGAGGTGGATGAATTGGGCTTGCCGGTTACCGAAACGGGACTGGTATTGCCGACCGGAGTTACAGCACGTTGGAGTAGATAAGTGATGAGTCAAATCGTATCGGTACGTGACCTGACCTTCCGTTATGAAGAGGGCACAAAACCGGCAGTAGACAACTTAACATTGACCATTGATGAGGGCAGTTTTGTTGCCGTGCTCGGCCACAACGGTTCGGGCAAAAGCACGCTGGCAAAACTGATTGGTGGGATTTACCAGCCCACATGGGGACAGGTCGAGGTTTGCGGCATGGACACGTCCAAGGAAGCGAATCTGGATGTGATCCGTGAGCAGGTTGGCATGGTGTTCCAGAACCCCGATAACCAGATCGTATCCTCGGTGGTAGAGGAAGACGTGGCCTTTGCGCCCGAGAATCTGGGTGTACCCTATGAGGAGTTGGGGAAGCGTGGAGCCGATGCGCTGGAAACGGTGGGGATGAGCGAGTATGCCACCCATTCGACCTCTCTGCTCTCCGGCGGGCAAAAACAGCGCATTGCCATTGCGGGCATTTTGGCCATGCGGCCGAAGGTGCTGGTGCTGGATGAGCCGACAGCGATGCTTGATCCCAAGGGAAGGCGCAGTATCATGGAAGTGTTGCACCGTTTGGTGGAATCGGGAATTACCGTAATTCTCATCACCCATCACATGGATGAGGCGGTGGAGGCCGATCGGGTGATCGTCGTGGATGACGGCAAGATTTTGCTGGACGGGACTCCTTACGAGGTTTTTGCGCAGGAGGATGTATTGCGCAAGGCAGGCCTTACCGTGCCGCAGAGCGTGGCGCTGATGCACGCCTTGCGGGCGCAGGGGATTGATCTGCCCGAAGCGGTACTGACGGTGGATGAATGTGTCGCCGTACTGGAGCGGTTGCTCGGGGAGGTCGGCGCATGAAACTGGAACTGAAAAATCTCAGTTATATATATAGTAAAGAAACGCCGTACGAACATGCGGCGGTGCAGGACGTGAGCCTGACCGTTGGGGATGGCGAGTTCATTGGTCTGATCGGCCATACCGGTTCGGGCAAGAGTACCTTGATTCGCCATTGCAACGGACTAATCAAGCCGACCTCGGGGCAGGTGCTGATCGACGGGAAGGATATCTTCTCGGATAAGGCCACCCTTAAAGCCGCCCGCTTTACGGTGGGTATGGTTTTCCAGTATCCCGAATATCAATTATTTGAGGAGACGGTTTATAAGGACGTGGCGTTCGGCCCGAAGAATATGGGGCTGGATGAGCAGGAGATCGACCGTCGGGTGCGGGAGAGTCTGGCCATGGTGGGCTTGGACGAGCGGGTGTATGACAAGAGCCCCTTTGCCCTGTCGGGCGGGCAGAAGCGTCGGGTAGCCATTGCGGGCGTGATTGCTATGCAACCGAAACTGTTGATTTTGGATGAGCCGGCGGCAGGACTCGATCCCCGTGGCAAGCGGGAGATCATGGCCTATATCCGTGACTATTCGCTGGCGGGACATTCGGTGCTGTTTATTTCCCATTCGATGTCGGACGTGGCGAGGTATGCCAAGCGGGTGCTGGTGATGAACGACTCCCGATTGGTGATGGACGGCACGGTGGACGAGGTGTTCGGGCGTGCGGCCGAGCTTCAGGCCATGGGGCTTTCGGTGCCGCAGATGACCGAGGTGTTTTTGAAACTTAAAGAAAAGGGATTTGATATCCGAACCGATATTTATCCCGCCGATGCGGCGGCCGCTGAGGTGTTGCGGGTGCTGGGAGGTGGTCGGGTATGATTAAAGACATTACCATCGGCCAGTATTACCCCTACGATTCGCCCATCCATCGGCTCGATCCTCGGCTGAAATTGATATTGGTCATTCTGCTGATTGTCGTAATCTTCGTGGCGCAGACACCGGCCGCTTATCTGTGCGCGGCGACTTTTGTGGCGGTGGCGGTAGCGTTGTCGCATATCCCCGTGAAATTGATCGTCAAGGGGTTAAAGCCCATCCTGTTTATCATTGTGATTACGACTTTGCTTAACCTGTTCTATTCGGGAGGCGAGCCGATCTGGAGTTTTTGGATTATCTCGATTTCCAAAGAGGGAATCTGGCGCACGGCGACGATGTTGGTGCGGGTGGTGTTGTTGGTCATCGGTACATCGCTTTTGACCTATACGACCTCGCCGATTATGCTGACAAGTCGGAGGCCAAGCGGTCTTAGGA
>JAZKZU010000193.1:0-1993 GCA_045612825.1 Eubacteriales bacterium | reverse complement strand
CCTGCCCGAAAAAGACGATGCGCCTGCTGTGCCCTGACATAACGGCTGCACGGGTAGTTACCGTAACCGCAACCTCGGTTTTGGCGCCACGGGCCCGTACGCCGTAGCCGATCGGTTCTATGACCAACGGATGCTCGGAATCAATGGCGGATAAAATTTCGTTAGCCCCTAATGGAATATCAAAAATATACTCATCGCCCAAGGATAATTCGATTAGCCCCATATCGGTGGATTCCGGCGCCAGTGTGTGCTCGGTCGGGTCCGACACCCACGGCTCGGCCAGCAGAAGAGCGCCGATCAGAGCAAGCCCGATCAGGGCAATCACCGTGACCCATACCAGACGCCATATCCGCTTGGGGAGAGAACGGTTATTTTTTTGCATGAAAGCAATCACCTCACCTGTATTTTCTATTTTATTCGCTTTTTTGATGCTTGTCAACGCTTTACAAGCGGAAAAAAGATGATATAATACATAGAGAGGTGAGTTTATGTTTTGTTTTAAATGCGGTTCGGATATTTTGGCGCAGGACAGCGTATGCCCCGTTTGCGGGGCGGCGGTGAACCGTACCGAAGAGGGCGGGCAATTACCCCCGCAACATAAAACGGTATCGTTTGGCGACCGTGCGGCGGCGATGGGGATTGACCTGCTGATCCTGCTCGGGGTCTGGTTTGTCCTGTTCCAGCTGACGTATGGCGTTTCCTTTTATCTGCTGCCGTTGCTTTTCCTGCTTTATTTTACTTGGACGGTCGGCGGGGTACGGCAGGCTACTTGGGGTCAGCGTTGCCTGAAACTTAAGGTTGTCAATACCCGCACGGGCGGCGGGGTCGGATATGTCCGCGCCTTGGTTCGGGCGTTGGTTATGGCCGTATCGATCGGCGTGGCGGGGCTGGGTTGCGCCCTGTATTTTATCACCGACGGGCGCATGTTGCATGACCTGATATCGGGTACTCGTGTCGTTTTGCCGGAGGAAAAATAAAATTATCAAGGGAACAGAAAGTTTTTCTTGCTTTTTCCTTTTTCCTGTGGTATGATATCTCTACGTCGAATGGAGGAATGAAGAAATGACAGATAATATTTGGGTAAATATCCTTGGAATCGTATATATTGTACTGGCGGTAGCCGAGCTGGTTGTTATCATGATCCAGCAGAGCAAGCAGTCGGGTCTGGGGGCTCTTTCTGGCGAGAGCGTTTTTCAGGGAAATATGGGTAATACCAAGAATTCGATCTATAATAAGATCACGATCGTTGTATCGCTCCTGCTCGTTATTCTTACCGTCGTTATGAATGTTTTGACTCGGTAAAAACAGCTGATTGTTGCCGGTATCGTTCGATACCGGCAATTTTTTTTATTTTTCACAAGAAATTCAGCCTTTTACGACTTGTTTCTTTGCGTTTGAAATGCTATAATATAATGAACTTGAATTTTCATGGAGTTATTATGGAAACCAAACCTCGTATTCTTCCGTCAATTTTATATAGTCTTGCCGGATTGGCGGCGCTGGTGCTGAGCACAAAGGATCCGCTGGTCATCCTCTTTGTCTGCGCCATTGCCTCGGCTTTCCTGTTGGCCGGTTCTTTGCTGTGGGATAAGATGGGATATGCGGCCTTGTTGTTGGCTGCCCCCATCCTGTATTGGCGTACCGGCTCGCTCGGCTATATGCTGGTGTCGGTAGCCCTGTTGGCGGGGCTGGTGATTGCCATGCGGATTTGTTTAAAAAACAAGCAGCCGCTGGCCGTTACCGTGGGCGTGCCTGCGCTGTCGGGCGCTGTGGCCGCCGTGGGCGTGTTGGCGTTGTATTTGTATGCCGCTCGGGGCGTCTTCGATTTTTCGGGGCTGCTTCCGTCTTTGAGCCAGATCAAGGCGGGGCTGGATGAGGCTATGTACGAGCCGATGCTCACCGCCGCACAGGCTACGCAGATGTCACCCGATGAAATCGATCAGGCCATTACGGCGGTGCTCACGGCAAAGAATATGTATCTGGATGCCATCTA
>JAZKZU010000192.1:0-1457 GCA_045612825.1 Eubacteriales bacterium | reverse complement strand
GCTTCCGTGATGACCGTATACATAATGAAACATGGTAAACTACGCGGGGAGGGTCACCTCCCCGTTTGCCAAGATTGCGAGGTATCTCCATGATCTGCCGCTCCATTGATGCACAGACCCATGAACAATTTACGATCGGCTCAGCCAAGGAGCATTTTATGCAGACCCCTATCTGGGGCGAGATCAAATCGACCGATGGTTGGCAACATGAGTTCGTCGGTGTCTATGACGGTTCCCAACTGTGCGCCACCGCCCTGCTTCTTAAGAAACCGGTTCCGGTCATCAAAAAATATCTGTACTATTCCCCCCGTGGCCCCATTGCCGATTATGCCAACCGCCAACAGCTTGCCGATATTACCGATGCCCTGCGCCAATATCTCAAATCCAAGCAAGCACTGGCTCTTACCATCGATCCCGACGTGGCCATCGAAGCCCATGATAAATACGATAACCCCACCATGCCCAGATGCGATTTGGTGGAATATCTGTCCGGCCTTGGCTGGAAACACAGCGGCTTTGTTAAGAACTTTGAGAATAAACAACCCCGCTACACCTTCCGCCTGCCGCTGGATGCGGGCCTTGATGCGCTGTACGATAATTGCGACCGCATGGCCCGTAAAAATCTGAAGTTTGCCGACGAAGCCGCCATCCGCATCTATCCCTCGGATGATCTGGACCGATACTTTGAAATCATGCGGGACACAGCCGAGCGGGACAACTTCTACGAAGGCTCCCCCTCCTACTATCGCCGCCTGTACCCCATGCTCAAGGACAAAGGCATGGCGCAACTATGGTTTGCCCGCTATGAACCCAAGGAAAACCTGCGCCTGATCGATCACGCCTTGAACGAACTGGATAACGAGATTAAGGATATCGATAAAAAATTGGCCATCAAGCCCACGCCCCGTCTGGAAACCAAGAAACAACAGGCGCAGGAGAAGCGTGGCCGCATCGAAAAACAAAAAACGCTGGCGCAGGACTATCTGGACCGTTATCCCGACGGGCTGGATCTGTCCACCCTTATCACCGTCAGCACCCCCCATCGGACGTGGACGGTATGGGGCGGTTCTAGAAGCGAATTACGCCAGTTTGCCGCCAACTATAAGATCACGTGGCACGCCATTGAACAGGCCTGCGCACAAAACAAGGAGTTCGTTGACTTCTTCGGCAGCACCGGCGACCCGTCGCCCGACAATCCCATCACCGGCATCTATGCCTTCAAAAAGAAATTTTCGGGGCTGTATACCGAATTTGCCGGCCAGTTCGACCTGATCGTTTCTCCCCTTTGGTACACCGTTTGGAATACCCTTTCTCCGTTGGCACTCAAGGCCCGCCGTTTGTTGCGGCGCCGTCATGACGGGTAATATCCAGTAATTAAAAAATATAAATATAAAAAAAGGAGTGACTACTTATGCCCGTAAACGCAGCGTACATCCTCGGCATCCTGTCGGCTATCG
>JAZKZU010000191.1:0-5255 GCA_045612825.1 Eubacteriales bacterium | reverse complement strand
CATTGACGGGAAATATCACTATTTCCCCGGTGAGCTCTTACCTCACCTTTTCATCCTTACCTATTAAAGGCGGTTGTTTTCTGTTGCACTTTCCCTAAGGTTGCCCTCGGCGGACGTTATCCGTTATCCTTGCCCTGTGAAGCCCGGTCTTTCCTCTGCCTATATCCTTTCGCACATAGGCCGCGACTGTCCGACATGCATCTTTTTTATTGTAATACAAAGTTTCTCATTTTTCAAGATTGAAAATGTAAAAGATTTGCAGTATAATATAGTGTTAGAAAGTATATGCGTAAAGGAGTTATCACCATGTCGGTTGCTCAAGAACGATTAAAGGAACGCATTTGCGGGAAAAAGGTATCCATTATCGGTATCGGTGTTTCCAACACCCCCGTCATCAAACAATTCGCCTCCCTTGGCGCTCATGTCACGGCACGGGACCGCAACCCTGCCCCCGTAAGCGAAGCTGTGCAAGCCCAGTTCGAAGCCTTAGGCGTAAAATTGGTATTGGGCGAAAACTATCTGGATCATATCGAGGATGATATTGTACTTCGCACGCCGGGTATGCGCTACGATGCACCCGCACTGGAAGCCGCCCGAGCCCGTGGTGTTGAGGTTACCAGTGAAATGGAACTATTTTTTGAACTGTGCCCCTGCCCCATCTTTGCCGTTACCGGCTCGGATGGCAAAACCACAACCACAACTCTGATCTGCGAAATGCTCACCCGCCAAGGCTTTAAATGCCATAAGGGCGGCAACATCGGTACACCCCTGTTGCCGATCATCCATCAGATTGCCTGCTCCGATCTGGCCGTGGTCGAACTCTCCAGTTTCCAGCTGCATGATATGACCTGCTCGCCCGACGTAGCCGTCATTACCAATCTATCCCCCAATCACCTCGATTATCATACCGATTTTATCGAGTACATCGAAGCCAAAGCCAACATCTTCCGCCACCAGACACCCAATGACCGTCTGGTCTATAACAGCGGCAACGCCACTACGGTCGGTTTGGTTAACGATGCGCCCGGCAATCGTGTCGCCTTCAACTGGGAGAAAACCGACGGTTGTTGCGTGTACTGCCGTGACAATATGGTCTGCTATGTAGACGGAAGCGGTGAGCGTGAGGTGCTGAAAACAACCGATATCCGCCTTCCCGGCAAACACAACATTGAAAATTACATGGCCGCCATCGCCGCCGTTATGGATTATGTCGATCCCGAAAATATCGCCGCTGTCGCCCGTGAATTCGGCGGTGTCGAGCACCGTATCGAATTTGTCCGTGAAATCTACGGCGTGTGCTATTATAACGACTCGATCGCATCTTCCCCCACCCGTGCCGCCGCAGGCCTGATGAGTTTTGATAAACAACTCATCCTCATTGCCGGCGGATACGACAAAAATCTCGACTATACCGAATTCGGCTCTTTGGTCTGCGAGCGTGTAAAGCACTTAATCTTGCTGGGCGCTACCGCACAAAAAATTTATACCGCCGTAACCGCCAGCCCGCTCTATGATGCATCGGCATTGTCCATTACCCATTGTGAAAACATGGATCAGTCCGTTCAAGCCGCCGCATCGGTTGCCCAAAAGGGCGATATCGTTATGCTTAGCCCTGCCTCCGCCTCCTTTGACCAGTTCAAAAACTTCATGGAGCGTGGCAAGAAATTCAAGGACTTGGTAAACGCCCTATGATCCAACAAAATCAAGACATTGCTAAAATCTTGCAATATCTATCCGCCGACCCGATCGGCAATATCTATCCCATCTCCTTGCTTCAAGGCTATCCGCAACAAGACACCTTTTATCAGGCCTTTACCTGTGATACCGGTGTTCTGGTACATATCGGCGGCACAGCCTACCTCTCCGGCAATTTTGATCAAGAGGAATTGAATCCTTTTTTGCAAATGTTGCACACGCAGGAGATCATAACACCTGCCCCCAACGGCAATAAGCATATCCTTGTCTATCGTGGCAAGAAAAACCCAAGCACCGCTCAATATGCAACCAACTCCCATATGCCCGATGTTTGGCAGTTGCTTAATGATAATTTTCACGCAACCCCCCGCTATAACGATTTTCTGCAGGCTAAAACCAATCAGCGCTTATACTTAGGCGGTCAAACGGGAGTGATAACCGTCGATGGGACGGTCGTTTCTACCGCATCGATTCTCGTTCAAAGCGACCGCTATGCCCTCCTCGGCGCCGTAGCCACCCACCCAGACCATCGCAAGCACGGCCATGCCGCCAACATCCTGCGCCTGCTGATTCACCACTTGCTGGACAATAATAAAACCCCCATTATCCTGTGCGACAATCCCGTCGCTATCCACCTGTATCAAGGAATGGGATTTGAAGAATACGGAAAGATGATGGTTCAACCCTATGTATTTTAACGAAAAAACAACAAAGCTGGCCAAACAGGCCGATATTGCCTTGGCCGATACCTATGCCGCCATTGATGCCATTGCCGAGCAAAACCAATTCCGTGTCATGAAAGCCTACCGTGACCATTATGTCAGCGAAAGCTGCTTTGCCGGCACCACCGGCTACGGGTATAATGACAAAGGCCGTGACGTTTTTGAGGAAATCGTGGCCGACGTCTTCGGCACCGAAGCCGCTCTGGCCCGCCATAATTTCGTGTCCGGCACTCATGCGCTGGCCACCGCCCTGTTTGCCGTCCTGCGCCCCGGCGATACCTTTTACTACGTCACCGGCGCCCCGTACGATACCTTAGAGCAGGTCATCGGCATCTCCGGCGAAGGTATGGGCTCGCTAAAAGAATTCGGCGTTAACTACGGCCAACTGGAACTCAACGCCAACGGCAAAATTGACTATCCTGCATTGGAAAGCATTTTAACTTGTCAGCCAAAACTCATTTGCGCTCAACGCTCTCGGGGTTATAGCACCCGTCTTCCGTTCTCGGTTGATGAATTGGACGAGCTGTATGCCTTTGTTAAAAAGCATAGCCCGCAAACGCTGGTTATGATCGACAACTGCTATGGCGAGTTCGTAGAGGATCGGGAACCGAAAGCCGATATGCTCGTAGGCTCTTTTATTAAGAATCCCGGCGGTGGCATTGCCGATACCGGCGGCTACATTGCCGGCACCCGTACCTGTGTCGATCTGGCCGCCTATCGCATCACCTCTCCCGGCACCGGCGCCGAGGTCGGCCCGTCCTTGGGACAAACCCGAAAATTGATGCAGGGCTTCTTCTTAGCCCCCCATATCGTAGCCCAAGCCCTGAAAACGGTCACCTTTGCCGCATGGCTCATGGAAGAGTGTGGCTATGAAGTCTACCCCTCTCCCTATGCCAAGCGCTTGGATATCGTACAATCCATCGCCTTCCATGATAAGGAGAAATTGATCAAATTCTGTGAGGGTATTCAGGCCGGCAGTCCCGTGGACGCCTTTGCCCGCCCCGAGCCCTGCGATATGCCCGGTTACGAAGATCAGGTCATCATGGCCGCCGGCGCCTTTACCCAAGGCTCCTCGATCGAACTGTCGGCCGATGCGCCTCTGCGTGAGCCGTATATGCTGTACCTGCAAGGCGGCATCACCTTTGAAAGCGGCCGCTGGGGCATCCTTACCGCATTAGAAAAAATCTTAGAAGAATAAGAAAAAGGAGAGGATCATTTCCTCTCCTTTTATCCTTCCAGAATGGTGTACATCTCAGCCGCATCGGCCTTGCCGGCATATTCATTGATGGCATTGACCTTGGCTTTCACGGTACGGTTTCCGAACGTAATCTCAATTACATCCCCAACCTTAACATCATACGAGGCCTTAACCGGCCGTCCGTTTACCGAAATACGACCGCCATCGCACGCCTCATTGGCCACCGTGCGCCGCTTGATGATGCGGGACACCTTAAGAAACTTATCAATTCTCATACAATCTCCGTAAAAAAGAAGCGGCCGATCCGACCGCTTCTTTTTATCTACGCACTTAGATGGACTCTTTGAACTGCTTGCCGGCCTTGAAAGCAGGAGCCTTGGAAGCCGGAATGTTGATGGTCTCTTTGGTCTTGGGGTTGCGGCCAACACGAGCGTTTCTGTGCTTAACCTCGAAAGTACCAAAGCCAACAACGGAAACCTTATCGCCCTTCTTGAGAGCCTCGGTAACCTGGTTAACAAAAGCGTTAACGGCCAGTTCGGAATCCTTCTTGGTCAAACCAGTTTCGGCAGCAACGGCTGCAATGAGTTCGGTTTTGTTCATGGTAATATCCTCCATTAAAATAATTATTTAGCTTATCGAAAGGAAACCCTTTCGTTATGCGCATTACTGTTTCTTCACAGCATCCCAGTACTTGTCCAATTCCACCAAAGGAAGATCAGACATCTTCTTGCCATCAGCCTCCACGCACTGTTCTACCTGCGTGAATCTGCCTATAAATTTATCGGTTGCAAAACTAAGCGCTTCTTCGGCATCAATCCCGCATTTGCGGATAACATTAACCGCCGCAAACAACAGATCTCCGGCCTCTTCCAAGGCTGCCTGCTTGTCCTGCTGGCCGACCGCGGCAAATAACTCGTCGCGTTCTTCGGTCAATTTCACCGCCGCCTCTTGTGCCGTATCCCAGTCAAAGCCAACCTTTGCGGCACGGCCTTGAACTTTCTGTGCCCGCATCAAAGCCGGCATACCACGGAACACGTGGTTCATGATACCCGATGCCGAGGTCTTCTCGCCTTTTTTTTCCTTCTCTGCCTGCTTGATCTGATCCCAGTTCTCCAATACCTGATCACTGGTATCTGCCTTGACATCGGCAAAAATATGCGGATGACGACGAATCAGCTTCTTACATATCCCATCTGCCACATCGTCGATATCAAACCGATGATCCTCTTGCGCAATACAAGCATGGAAAACCACCTGCAACAACAGATCGCCCAGCTCCTCGCAAAGGATATCATCATCGTTCTGATCGATGCCCTCACAGACCTCGTATGCCTCTTCAATCAGGTTCTTACGAATCGATTGATGCGTCTGCTCCCGATCCCACGGACAACCGTCCGGCGCCCGCAAAATCGACATAATGGTCAGCAAATCATCAAATCGATATTTTTCCTTTATTTCCAAGACCTTCTTCTCTTCCATTTTACCCTATCCAGTTCCTTTTTTCAAGTATTTTCTCAATTTTTTTTGCTTTTGGAAGAAATTCAATATCTTCTCTCTTAATCGTTTTGCTAAACAAAATAAATCCTACGTAAGCAACTGCCGCCAGCCCGATGGCCGCAATGGACGCTATGCTGTTGCTG
>JAZKZU010000190.1:0-23647 GCA_045612825.1 Eubacteriales bacterium | reverse complement strand
TGGGCGACGACGATGGTGGTGCGCCCGACCGAGAGATCATCGAGCGATTTCTGGATGAGGGTTTCGGTGGCGTTATCGAGCGCGCTTGTGGCCTCGTCCAAGATGAGGATGGGCGGATTTTTAAGGAAGACACGGGCGATGCACAGGCGCTGCTTTTGCCCGCCCGAAAGACGGACGCCACGCTCGCCGATGACGGTATCGTACCCCTTTTCCATGCTTAAAATGTAGTCGTGGATATTGGCACGCTTGGCGGCTTGTATGACTTCCTCGTCGGTCGCATCGGGGCGGCCGTAGAGGATGTTCTCCCGAATGGTGGCATTAAACAGGTAGATATCCTGCTGGACGATGCCGATGTGCTTGCGCAAACTTTCTCGGGTGAAGGAGCGGATGTCCTTGCCGTCGATGCGGATGCCGCCATCGGAAATTTCGTAGAAGCGGGGGATGAGGTGGCAGATGGTGGTCTTGCCGCCGCCGGATGGGCCGACGAGGGCGAAGGTCTGCCCCGCCTCTACCGTGAAGCTGATGTTCTTGAGTACCTCACGGTTTTTGGAATAGGCGCTGGAAACGCCGCAAAACTCGATCTTGCCGTGCACGGCCGAGATGGGGGTTGCGCCCGCATTGTCGGGCTCGGCGGGGGTGTCCATAATCTGGACGAAGCGCTCGAAGCCGGCGGCGCCGTTCTGGAAGCTTTCCATAAAGCGGATGAGGGTGGAAATGGGATTTAAGAAAATGTTAATCGATACGATAAAGGCCGAGTAGTCGGCGAAATTGATGGCGCCACGATGGAGGAACAGGCCGCCGGCGATGACGACCACCACGTTAAAGACGTCGGTAATAAAGGTGGTGGAGGAATGGAACTGGCCCATGGTTTTGTAGGCGTGGGACTGGGCTTGTACCAGTTCGTTATTGCCCGCCTCGAACTTTTCCTGTTCGCCGTCGGCATTGGTGAAGGCTTTGGTGACCCGCACGCCGGCGATGCTGCTTTGCAGGGCGCCGTTGACGGTGGCGGTGGCCTGTTTACTCTCACGAAACGCCTTTTGCATCCGTTTGCGCAGGGTCATGGAAATGGCAATCAGGATGGGGACGCAGCAGAAGATGATGAGGGTGAGCCCCAGATGGAGGGTGGAGAGGTAGGCGAAGGCGGCGAGGATGGAGATGGTGCAGGTGAGCACCGTTTCGGGGCCGTGGTGAGCCAGCTCGGCGACGTCGAACAGGTCACTGGTCATGCGGGACATGATCTTGCCTGTTTCGTTATCGTCATAGAACGAGAAGGGCAATTTCTCTAAATGGGAAAACATATCCGAGCGCATTTGTGCCTGCATGCGCACGCCCATGACATGGCCTTTATACTGGACGAAGTAGTTGAGCAGGGCGCGGATGAGATACAAAAAGAGCAGGCCGAGTCCTGCGGCGATGATCAGCGACCACTTAGGATTTACGATCAGGTCGTTTAGCACCCAGCGGGTGATGATGGGGTACATGACCCCGAGCATGGCGGCGACGATGGAGGCCAGCAGGTCGGGGATGAGGATGGCGATATGGGGTTTATAATAACCGAGAAAGCGTTTTAGCATACAAGAACTCCTTTTATTCTATTATAATCCATATTTTACTTGCAGGCAAGGGGGATTTCGAGTAAGATATAGATAAGAAAAGAGGGATATTATGGAGAAAACGGTCATACGGCGGCGGGTGGTGAGCCTGCTTTCGATCCTGTTATTTATCGGATTATTCATATTCTTATTCTTTGCGGTGGGACGGCCGCTGATACAATTTGTAGAAGAGCCCGAACAGTTTCGGGCGTGGCTGGACTCCTACGGCGTGTGGGGGCGTGTGATATTCCTTGGTATGACCCTGTTACAAATCATCATCGGCATTATCCCCGGCGAGCCGCTGGAGATTGGGGCGGGGTATGCCTTTGGGTTCTGGGAAGGATTTTTGCTGTGCGAGTTGGGGATTCTGATTGGGTCGGCGCTCATCTGGTGCTTTTCCCGTTATCTGGGCATCAAGGCGGTGGAGGCCTTTTATCCAAGGGAGAAACTGAATGAACTTAAGTTTCTCAAGGACAGTAAGAAACTTAACATTACCGCCTTTATCCTCTTTTTTATTCCCGGCACGCCCAAGGATATGCTGACCTACGTGCTGGGGCTGACGCCCATGAAACTTTCCACCTGTTTGTTTATCACGGTGGTGGCGCGGATTCCGTCGGTGATCACTTCGGTGATTGGCGGGAGTGCGCTGGGGGAGCAGAACTATCTCTTAGCCATCATCGTTTTTGCCGTGACGGGTTTGATTTCGCTTTGCGGGATTTTGTATTACAATAGAAAATACGGTAAAAAAACGCCGAAGGAATGATCCTTCGGCGTTATGTTTTATTCGGTGACGGCGTTGGCCAAGATAAAGTCGGTAACCTTATTATGGACGATGCTGTCGATGATGCGCTGGCGGTAGGTCTTTTCAAAGTCGATCTTGTAGGTGGACTCGAAAGACTCGAGGGAGAGGGAGCCGCTGGAGGCGAGGAATTGATTGACCTGCTCGTCGTACTCTTCCTGTGTCCAAGTGATGCCCTCGGCTTTGGCGATGGAGTAGGTGATCATCTTGTACTCCAGCTCGTACTTGGCCTGCTGCATGACCATTTCCTCAAATTCCTCTACCGAGATACCGGCGTAGGCGGTGTAGGAGGTGACCAGCTCGTCATACTCCATGCCGTAGTAGGAGCTCAGGTCATAGCGTACCGATTCGAGCTGTTTGGTCAGTTCGGATTCGGGGTAGTCGAGAATTTCGGCATTCTCAATAATCTGATTCCAAGCGGTATCTTCACGCTTGGCATCGGCCTGCGCCTGCTTATCGGCCAGCAGCTGATCGTAGATCAGTTTGCGGTATTCTTCAACCGTTTTCACCTCGCTGTTTTTCTCAACGAAGGCTTCATTCAGTTCGGGAGTCACGGGCTCTTTGACGGCGTTGACGGTGACGGTGAAGATAACCTCGGCGCCGGCCAAGAGGGTGTTCTGATAATTCTCGGGGAAGGTGAGGTTGAGATCGATGGTTTGGCCCTTAACGGTGCCGATCAAGCCCTCTTCAAAGCCGGGGATGAAAGAGCCCCTGCCCAGATCCAGACGGGCGCCCTTGGCCGATCCGCCGGAAAATTCCGAGCCATCGGCGGCGTATTTGCCGACATAGTCGATATTCACGGTATCGCCCTTTTCGGCGGCACGATCGACCTCTTCAAAGGTGATGGCGGCTTCGAGCTTGGCTTCGATGGCCTTATCGACCTCGGCATCGGTGACGCTGACTTCCTCAACAGGGACGGTGAGCCCGACGTACTGGCCTAAGTTTACAAACTTGCTGTAATCGACCTTGTTACCCAGCAGGGCCAGCAGGACGGTGGCGGCCATGACGACGAGAATCGCGCCGGCCACGCCGATCCACAGCCAAGAGGGTTTCTTCTTAGGGGCGGGGGTTTCCTCAATGGCTTCGGCCAATGCATCTTCTGCTTCGAGTTCCAGAGCGGTTTCTTCGACCGCTTCCTGAATTTCGGTATCTACAATTTCTTCGGGAATTTTATTTTCTTCCATGGATGCATCCTCATTTCGTACAAGATGTTATCATTATAGCAAGAAACGGAGAAAATAACAAGGGGGTAGAATGAATGTTATGTGAAAATTCGGGGCTTGTGCAGGGCGGTTGGGTTTGATATAATAAAAGAAAAAGGAGTATAGCATGAAGCGATTGACGGGCTGGATGACCTTGGGATTTTCGGTATTGGGTTTGGGCTTTTTGGCCTTGGCCTATTGGTTGCCGACGGCGACGGTGGCGCTTTGTGCGGCGGCTGTCTGCTGGGCGGCGGGCTTTGCTTGGTTTGTGAAGTTCGGGCGGCGGGCCAAAGGGCGGATGCGCTGGGTGTTTGCGGCCGCCTTTTGGGTGCTATGTGTGGCTTTGGTTGGATGCGCCGCTTGGAATGTGTGGAATATCATAAAAGGTTGAGCCGAAAGGCTCAACCTTTTTTGTTAGGAGAAGCGGATTTGGTTGTCGGTTACATCGACGGTGATCTCGGTCTTGTCTTTGAGCGAGCCGTCGAGGAACTGTTCGGCGATTTTGTCCTCCACCTGATTGACGATGGTGCGTTTGAGAGGACGGGCGCCGTAGACGGGGTCGTAGCCGACTTTTGCTAAGTGGGCAACGGCGGCGTCGGTGAAATTGAGAACGATTCCCATATTTTCCTCTAAGCGTTGGGAAACGGAGGAAAGCATGAGGGCGGCGATGGCACGGATGTTGTCCTCGGTGAGTTGCTGGAAGACGATGATATCGTCGATGCGGTTTAAGAATTCGGGGCGGAAGGAGGACTTAAGGGCAGCCATGACCTTGGTTTTGATCTGTTCCTGAGTCTGGTTAAACTCGCTGCCCGCATCGCTAAAGCCGAGGGAGGCGTGCTTGGCGGTAATCTCCTTGGCGCCGATGTTGCTGGTCATGATGATGACGGTGTTCTTAAAATCGATCTTTTTGCCGTGGGAGTCGGTGAGGATGCCGTCGTCCAGGATTTGCAACATGATATTGAAGACGTCGGGGTGGGCCTTTTCGATCTCATCGAAGAGGATGACCGAGTAGGGGTTGCGGCGCACCTTTTCGGTGAGCTGACCCGCATCGTCGTAGCCGACATAGCCGGGCGGCGAGCCGATCATGCGAGAAACGGTGTGCTTTTCCATATACTCGGACATATCGATGCGAATGAGCGATTTTTCCGAGCCGAACATGGCCCCGGCCAGCGCCTTGGACAGTTCGGTTTTGCCCACGCCGGTGGGGCCCATGAACAGGAAGGAGCCGACGGGGCGTTTGGGGTCTTTGAGCCCGACACGGCTGCGGCGGATGGCACGGGCGACGGCCGATACGGCGTCCTCCTGTCCGATGACCCGCTCGTGCAGAATCTGCTCCAGTTTGAGCAGTTTTTCGCTCTCGGTTTCGGTGAGTTTTTGCAGGGGGATGCCCGTCCACTGGGAGATGACGGCGGCGATGGCCGACTCGTCTACGATCTTGTCGGCGCTGGTGCCGGTGTGGTGTTCCTTTTGCAGGGCGTCGATCTCCTCTTTGAGGGTCTTGACCTCGTCACGCAGGGCGGCGGCACGCTCGAACTCCTGATTGTGGATGGCCTCTTCCTTTTCGGCATCAATCGCCGCCAGACGGTTTTGCTTCTCCTTAATCTGAGGCGTGGGGGTCAGCACCGCCAAGCGGATGCGGGAGGCGGCTTCGTCCATCAGGTCGATGGCCTTGTCGGGCAGGAAGCGGTCGGCAATATAGCGGGAGGCGAGGTGGACGGCGGCTTCGATGGCCTCGTCGAGAATTTTCACCTTATGGTGGGCCTCGTAGCGGTCACGCAGACCTTTAAGGATCTCCACCGATTCGTCCTCGGACGGTTCGCCGACGGTGACCGACTGGAAGCGGCGCTCGAGGGCGGCGTCCTTTTCGATATATTTGCGGTACTCATCCAGCGTGGTGGCGCCGATGACCTGCAGTTCGCCCCTCGAAAGAGGGGGTTTTATGATATTGGCGGCATCGACGGCGCCCTCGGCGCTGCCGGCACCCACGATGGTATGGATTTCGTCGATAAACAGGATGATATTGCCCGCTTTGCGGATCTCCTCCAGCACCTTTTTGATGCGTTCTTCGAACTCGCCCCGATATTTGGCGCCGGCGATCATGGCGGCCAGATCCAGAGCGATGACCTTTTTATCGGCGAGGTTTTCGGGCACTTCGCCGTCGGTAATACGCTGGGCCAAGCCTTCGGCCACCGCCGTTTTGCCCACGCCCGGTTCGCCGATGAGGCAGGGGTTGTTCTTGGTGCGGCGGGAAAGAATTTGAATAATACGGGTAATTTCGGTTTCCCGACCGATGACGGGGTCGAGTTTCTTCTCGGCGGCCATGGCGGTGAGGTCACGGCCGAACTGGTCGAGGGTGGAGGCGGGTTTGCCGCCCGTGGCGGGCTGGCCCTCGTTCATATCGAGGGGAGCGCCCTCGGCGTTGCCGGCCAGTTTTTCCAAGATGAACTGGTAGAGGGTGCCGGCGTCGACGTCCGATTCTTCCAAGATGCGACCGGCCATCGAGTCGGTTTCCTTTAAGAGGGAGAGCAGTAAATGCTCGGTGCCCACATAACTGTTATTGAGGGCACGGGCTTCAAAATATGCGCCCTCGAGTACCTTTTTGACACGGGGGGTCATGTCGCCCGCCGAGAGGTGGGAGGGAGAGCCGATGCCGATGTGGTCGGCAATTTTTTTTACGATATTTTCCATGGTCAGGCCCTTCTCGGCTAAGGTTTTGCCGGCGAAGGAGTCCTGTTCCCGACACAGACCCAGCAGCAGGTGTTCGGTGCCTAAGTAGCTGTGACCCAGCTCGGCGGCCGAGCGCAGGGCGAGGTTGAGGGCGTTTGCCGCCCGTTTGGTAAAGCGGTCAAAGATCATGAGATCACTTCCTTATTCTAATGATTGGCGCAGGATGTCGGCCCGCAGTTTATCCCGCCCTTCGGGGGTGCGGCCTTCGGGAATGGCGGCCAGCACAGCGGGGCGCAGGCTCTTATAGAGGGAGTCGAGTTTGGCGGGGGTGTGGGTGTTGATGCTCAGCTCCGCGCCAAGGCGCAGGAGGGAGTAGAGTTTTTCCAGCTCCTTGCTACTCATGCTTCGCGCGTAGCGTGCCGTACCTTCGGCACGGAAGATGCGGTCGTCAATGGCCAAGGCATCGGCTTTATACCACGCATCGGCCAGTTTCTTTTCCTGAGCGCAGACCGATTCCAAGATGCGGCTGATGCGGTCTACAATCTCGGTTTCGGTGACGCCGAGGGTGAACATATTGCTCAGCTGATACAGTTCGGCCGAGGAACCGCTGCCCTCGCCGAAGTTGCCGCGCATGGTCACGCCCAGCCGACCTGTTTCACTAATTAAATCCCGCAGAGCGCCGGTCGAGGTGATGACGGGCAGGTGGAGCATACAGGAGGCACGCATCCCCGTGCCGAGGTTGGTGTGGCAGGCGGTGAGATAGCCCAGTTTCTCGCTATAAGCAAAGTCGAGGCGGGCGGCCAGCAGGCGGTCGATCTCCTTGGCCTTTTGGTAGGCTTCCTGCAAAGCGTAGCCATCGGCAAAGGCTTGGATGCGCAAATGGTCTTCCTCGTTGATCATAATAGACAGGTCGCGGCTTTTGCTGACGATCAGACCCCGACCCGCTTCGCCGCCGGCAAAGGCGGGGGAGATGAGGTGGCGCTCGGTGAGTTCCAGCGCCTTTTCACGGGGGAGGGTGTCCATATCGATATAATCATATTGCCCCGAAAAGTCCTCGCTTATGCTGAAAAAGGCCTCTTTGACCTGTTCGCAGATGGCTTTTCTGGTCTTGATGTCGCCCGTTTCCGCCAGGCGGTCGGGGAAGGGATAGTTGAGGTTGCGGGCAAAGCGCACCCGAGAGGATACGGCATAGCGGTCGGCACTCATTGTTCTTCCTCCTTTTTCAGGGCTTTGATGCGGTCACGCAGGGCGGCCGCCTGTTCAAAATCTTCCTTGGCAATCGCCTCTCTCATTTCCTCTTCCAGCTGTTCCCGTTCGCTCTTTTGGGGCGGCTGGGGCTTAACGTCGGTGTGGGTGGCGGGGCCGGGGGAGCGGGTGATGGCGGGGGCCAGCTCCTTTTCAAAAAAGGTGTAGCATTGGGGACAGCCGAGCATACCCGTGGCCGAGATGGTGTCCATCGTCGCCCCGCAGGTGGGGCAGGCACGGCGGGTGGGGCGGGCTTTCGGCAGGTCGAACCCCAGCAGGGATACCTTATCAAAGGCCAATTCCTTGGCGCACTGGGCGCACAGGTGCAGTTCGGTGGTATGCCCCCCGACGGTGCGGGAGATAAAGGTGTTGGCCGGGCGCTGATGACAGTTTTGACACAACATAGGAATCATTCCTCCTTTTTAGGAAATGGTAGAAACCAGCATGTTTTTGAAGAGGCGGGCACGGATGATATTGCGGTCGGCCCGAGCCAAGGGAGCCAGCGCCCGATCGGAGAGGGCGGCGGCAATCAGGCGGCACTGCTCGGCCGTGAGAATGTCATACGCCAGCAGATTATTCAGGTGTTGGCTGGCCGTTTCGGCGTCCAGACTCTCGTCGATGGCGTTGACCAAGTGCATGATGCGCCCCGCATCGTTGTCCTGCACCCGATAGATGCGGATGTAGCCGCCGCCGCCCCGACGGCTCTCGATGCGGTAGCCCTGTTCGGGACGAAAACGGGATGCCAGCACGTAGTTAATCTGGCTGGGCACCACGCCGAAGCGCTGCGCCAGTTCCTGCCGCTGGACTTCCAGCTCGCCCGTGCTCTCGTCCAACAACTCCATTAAAAAGGCGGCGATAGTATCGGTTAACCCCATTGGCTTTACTCCTTTTGACTTTGACTATATTTGACTATTCTGACTATAGTATACACAATGGTCAGGAAAAGTCAAGAGGGTATGGGGAAATTTTTTTGGTCGAGGGGTGTGAAGCGGGAATGTTCTTTGGATTTTTGCTCTTTTTCTTGGAGGGGCGGTGGGTTTTTCATGGCGCATTTCCTTTCTTTTCTTTTATTATATGAAAGGAAATTGAGAAACATACAAAAAATCGCACACGATTGTGTGCGATTTCATATTATTGATTGTTGTGGGCTTCGCGGACGGCTTTGGCCAGTTGGTCGGCGCAGGAGGTGGGGCGAGGGCCGCAGGTGTTGCCGGCGAGGGTTTGCTCGATCTGATCGACGGTCATGCCTTCCACCAGTTTGGCGATGGCTTTGAGGTTGCCGTTGCAGCCGCCGGTGAATTTGACGTTGCGGACAACGTCGCCCTCTAAGTCAAGGGTGATGGCGGTGGAGCAGGTGCCCCGAGTTCTATAGGTATAAGTCATAATTTTCCTCCAAAAAACAACAAAGATGCCCGAAACTGCGGGCACCTTCGTCAAAAGGAATGAAAAGAATGATGAAAAAGTTCGAATTCTCTACCCGTAGTATACCATACTTTGTCAAATTTGTAAACAAAAAGTTAATAAATTTTACAGACCACGAAACAGGGTGCCCAGCATGAGCAGGCCGAAGCCGGCAACGGGGAACCAAAAGCTGTAATCGGTGATAAAGGGAATATCGATAAATCGGCCGACGATGCCCAGTACGACGATGAGCAGGGACAGGATGAGGGTGCGTACCGAGGGCGAAGTCAGACCGCCGTTTCCTCTTGCCATAGAATCATCTCCTTGCGTTTTTTCTTAGCATACCACAAAATCGGCGGTTTGGCAATATCCTTTTGGTGAGGTTGCACAAAAGAGGGTGTGGGATTGGCGTTGAAATTTTATGATAAAATATTGGCACAAGATATTGACAGATATGTTGCGGATTTGGTATAATCATGTCAACATCTTGTATTTTGGGAAAAGATGCGAAATACCGATAAGAAAGGCGGAAAGCATGAAGATTCATGGGTTACAGAAGCTGACGCTGTTGGATTTTCCGGGGCGAACGGCCTGCACGGTGTTCACGGCGGGATGTCAGTTGCGCTGTCCCTTCTGCCACAATGCGGCGCTGGCTTTCGGGGATCCGGGGGTGGCGATGGATGAGGCGGAGTTCTTCAAATTCCTGACTAAGCGGCAGGGGTTGCTGGAGGGTGTGTGTGTCACCGGCGGCGAACCGTTGTTGCAGGCGGGTCTGCCCGACTTTCTCTCCCGTGTGCGGGAGATGGGGTATCTCGTAAAACTGGACACCAACGGCTTTTTACCCGATCGGCTGGCGGCTCTTATCGAGCAGGGCTTGGTCGATTACGTGGCGATGGATATTAAATCGTCGCCGCAGGGGTATGCGAAAGCCTGCGGGCTGGACACGGTGGATATGCAGCCGGTCAGAGAGAGCATTGCGCTCTTGATGGGCGGCGGGGTCGATTACGAGTTTCGCACCACCGTGGTTCGGGGGATTCACGAGGAGTCGGATATGGCCGAGGCGGCAAGGCTCATCGAGGGTGCCGAACAGTATTTCCTTCAACAATATGTCGATCCCGGTGATCAGGGCGGGTCGGGATTGTCGGCATTCTCCGCACAGGAGATGCAACGGTTTGCCACGGCGGCAAAGCCCTACGTTAAAAATATAGGAATACGAGGAGTGTAACGATGTATCAGGTTACCAAACGCGACGGCCAAGTGGTCGATTTCAACATTTCCAAAATCAGCGCCGCCATCGGCAAGGCCTTTGAGGCGCAAGGCAAGCAGTACACGCAGGACATCATTGACCTGCTGGCTCTGAAGGTTACGGCCGATTATGAGCCCAAGATTGTAGACGGTGTGGTTACCGTTGAGGCCATTCAGGACTCGGTGGAGTCGGTGCTCATCGCCGCCGGCTATGCCGACGTGGCCAAGTGCTACATTCTCTACCGTAAGCAGAGAGAAAAGATCCGCAACATGAAGTCCACCATTCTCGACTACAAGCAGGTGGTTGACAGTTACGTAAAGGTTACCGACTGGCGTGTCAAGGAGAATTCCACCGTTACCTATTCGGTTGGCGGCTTGATCCTCTCCAACTCGGGCGCCGTTACCGCCAACTATTGGCTCAGCGAGATCTATGACAGTGAGATTGCCAATGCCCACCGCAACGGCGATATTCATATTCACGACCTGTCGATGCTGACCGGCTATTGCGCCGGCTGGAGCTTAAAACAGCTGATCGTGGAAGGTTTGGGCGGTGTCCCCGGTAAGATTACCTCGGCGCCTGCCAAGCATCTGGTATCCCTTTGCAATCAGATGGTTAACTTCCTTGGTATCATGCAGAACGAGTGGGCGGGCGCACAGGCCTTCTCCTCTTTCGATACCTATTTAGCTCCCTTTGTGAAGGCCGATAACCTGACCTATCATGAGGTCAAGAACTGCATCCAGTCCTTCATTTACGGTGTCAACACCCCGTCCCGTTGGGGTACGCAGGCGCCCTTTACCAACATTACACTCGACTGGACGGTGCCGGCTGACCTGGCCGAGATGCCGGCCATCGTAGGCGGCAAGGAGATGGACTTCAAGTACAAGGATTGCAAGGCTGAGATGGACATGATCAACCGTGCCTTCATCGAGACCATGATCGAGGGCGATGCCCACGGCCGTGGCTTCCAGTACCCCATCCCCACCTACTCCATCACCCGTGATTTTGACTGGAGCGAGACCGAGAACAACAAGCTGTTGTTTGAGATGACGGCCAAGTACGGCACGCCTTATTTCTCCAACTACATCAACTCCGACATGGAGCCTTCGGACGTGCGTTCGATGTGCTGCCGTCTGCGCCTCGATCTGCGTGAACTGCGCAAGAAGTCGGGCGGCTTCTTCGGCAGCGGCGGGGGCACCGGTTCGGTTGGTGTTGTTACCATCAACATTCCCCGCATCGCCTATCTGGCCGAGAACGAGGAGGACTTCTACCGTCAGCTCGACCGCATGATGGACGTTGCGGCACGCTCCCTCAAGGTCAAGCGTGATATTATCACCCGTCTGCTCGACGAGGGCCTGTATCCGTACACCAAGCGTGACTTGGGCACCTTTAACAACCACTTCTCGACCATCGGTCTGATCGGCATGAACGAGGCTTGCCTCAATGCCAAGTGGATTCAGAAGGATCTGACCCATGAGAGCGCGCAGGAGTTCACCAAGGCGGTGCTCAACCATATGCGTGAGCGTTTGAGCGACTATCAGGAGAAGTACGGCGACCTGTATAACTTGGAAGCCACGCCTGCCGAGTCGACCACCTACCGTCTGGCCAAGCATGATATTGCCCGTTATCCGGACATCATCACCGCGCCCGGCGAGACCCCCTATTACACCAACTCCTCTCACCTGCCTGTCGGCTACACCGAGGATATCTTCTCGGCGCTCGATATTCAGGATGAGTTGCAGACCCTTTATACTTCGGGTACCGTTTTCCACGCCTTCTTGGGTGAGAAACTGCCCTCTTGGAAGTCGGCGGCCAATTTGGTTCGCAAGATTGCCGAGAACTACAAACTGCCTTACTACACCATGTCCCCGACCTATTCGGTTTGTAAGGATCATGGCTATTTGGCGGGCGAGCACTTCACCTGCCCCGAGTGCGGCAACAACGCCGAGGTTTACTCCCGTATTACCGGCTACTACCGTCCGGTTCAGAACTGGAACGACGGCAAGACCGAGGAGTACAAGCAGCGCAAACTCTACGACGTAGCCAACTCCAAGCTCGATCCCGTGAAGCATCCTCAGGTAGAGGAGAAGGTCGAAGAGCCAAGTGCGAGCACGGAGGCGGATGGGTATTACCTGTTTACTACCAAGACCTGCCCCAACTGCCCTGTGGCTAAGGCTAATCTCGACCGTGCGGGTATCGCCTATACGGTCATCGATGCCGAGGAGAGTGCCGAGCTGAGCGACAAGTACGGCATTCGTCAGGCGCCTACGCTGGTCATCATCAAGGATGGTCAGGTAGAAAAGGCGGCCGGTGTGTCTGCCATCTTGGCAAAAATCAGATAACGAAAAAGAGAGGCATTTGCCTCTCTTTTTTTAAGTTTAGAGTTATGAGTGATGAGTGATGAGTTGCGGAGGGAACCTCGCCTGCGGCTTCGGTTTCTTTTTATAGAAAGGGGCAATGGAGCGGAGCGAAGTTTGCGACGGATCCCCCAAGACGGCGAAGAAACAGGAAGCGAGGGGCTGCTCGGAAGCGGAAGCGACCACAGCGACCCGAAGCGGGTTTTGAGCCGAAAGGAGGAGCAACGGAGAGAAGCGGATATTGGCCGAACAGGCCAATGGAGCGGAGCGAAGTTTGCGACGACGTGAATTTTGTTATAGTTTTTAATACGATTCTACCTTTACACGGCAAAAAAAAGATACTATAATAAAAGAAAAAGGCAGTCTGGAGGGCTCTCTTATGAAGGCCAATACATCCCGTCGGTGCGTGCATCTGGATTTCCATATGTCGCCCGAGATCGCCGGTATCGGCAAACACTTTTCCAAAGAAAATTTCCAAAAAGCAATCAAAAAGGCAAATTTGCAAAGCATTACTATTTTTGCCAAATGCCATAGCGGCTACTGCTATTACCCCACGAAGGTGGGGACGATGACGCCCAATCTGGATTTTGACCTGACGGGGGCGTGGATCGAGGCGGCGCATGAGATCGGAGTTAAGGCGCCGGTATATATTACGGCGGGCTGGTGTGCGCTGGATGCCGAGCAGCATCCCGATTGGCGAGCGGTGCGCAAGGACGGCAGTTATGACACGGTGAATTATGACATGACGGCGGCGACCTATCAGCCCAGACCCGACACCAGCTGGATTCGGTTGTGCCTGAGCGACGGGCCGTACTGCGAGCATATTTATGAGATTACCGAGGAAGTTTGCCAGCGTTACAAGGATCTGGACGGACTGTTTTATGATATTTGCGTAACGAGCCAGCCCTGCTACTGCGAGCATTGCATCGCGGGCATGAAGGCGATGGGGTTGGATCCGAAGAATGAGGCCGACGTTTGGGCCTATTTCATCGAAAAGCGGCAGGCGTTTATGCGCAAGTGCGGCGAGATTATGGACAAGTATCATCCCAACGCCTCCATCTTCTTCAATGCGGGCGGCGCCGAGATGCTCAAGCCCCAGTATCATGAGTATCAGAGCCATTTTGAGATGGAAGACCTGCCTACGGCGTGGGGCGGATACGATAAGATGCCGCTTCGTGCCAAGTATTTCTCCAAGAAGGGCAAATTCTACTTGGGTATGACGGGCAAGTTCCACTTGGTGTGGGGCGAGTTTGGCACGTACAAGACCAAAGAGGCCCTCAAATATGAGGTGTGCGCCATGGCGATGCAGGGGGCGGGTTGCTCGGTGGGCGACCAGTGCCATCCCGATGCCTCGATGGAGATGCAGACCTATGAGAACATCGGCTATGCCTTTGACTATTATGAGAAGATCGAGCCCTATTGTTTCGATGGGGAATCGGTGGCCAAGTTGGGGCTGTATATCAGCCCGTCGATGCCGTCCAATTTAGGATTGGCCAACACCTTGGCCGAGTATCAGATCGACTACGACGTGGTACATGAAGACAATTTCTGCGATTTTGACACGGTCATTCTGCCCGATGCGGCGGTACTGTCCGATGAGGCGATCGCCAAGCTGCAAGAGTACGTGGCCAAGGGCGGCAAGGTGGTGGCCTTTGGCGAGAGTATCGTGAAAGACGGCAAGTTCGTGCTGGACGTGGGCGCAGAGTACGTATCGCCTGCCACCCATGATATGGACTATCTGATGATGGAAGAGGGCGTGGAAACGGTAGCGGATCTGCCCCATGCGCCGATGCTTTGCCAGTTGCCGGCGGCCATTCTCAAGGAGGGCGACGGCGAGGTGCTGGCCCGCAAGCGTGAGCCCTATTTCTCCCGTACCTACGGGCATTACAGCGGACACAAGAACACGCCGTATGACAATGACGATAAGGGCACGCCCGCCATGGTGCGCAAGGGGAACGTGGTTTACTGCGCCTGCCCGTTGCCGAGCATTTACAAGAATTTTGGCAGCTTGTATCACAAGCGGTACATTCTGCAGGCGTTGCGCACGGTGTATAACGGCGATCGGGTGTTGGTGAATCTGGGTTCGCAGGGCACGATGGCGCTCAACCATCAGCCCCAGCACAATCGCTATTGCCTGAATCTGCTCTATGCGGCGCCCGTGCTGCGGGGCAAGGCGACGGTGATTGAGGACATTACGCCGATTTATAACATTCCCATCGAGTTCCGGTTTGACCAGCCGATCAAGCGGGTGTATGCGCCGCTGACGGGTGAGGAACTGGCGATTGAGAATAACCGTGTGGTGCTTCCCAAACTGGATTGCCATGAGGTTTTGGTGTTTGAGTATTAAAAAAGAGAGGCTTTGGCCTCTCTTTTTTTTAGTGTTGAGTTATTGATAAAGGGCAGAGGACATGGTACAATAGAGGAAAAGGAGGGATTGGTATGGAAACCATATTACAGACCTTTGAATTGACTAAAAAATTTGGGCGCAAGACGGCGCTGGACAAGGTGAACCTGTCGGTGCGGCGGGGCGATATTTACGGATTTATCGGCGGCAACGGTGCGGGCAAGACGACCTTGATGCGCGTGGCCCTCAATCTGGCCTTTCCCACCTCGGGACGGGTGGAGTTGTTTGGCGGTGAGTCCTTTGCCACGGCGGGCCGACGGATCGGCTCGCTCATTGAAGCGCCTGCCTTTTACCGTGGACTTTCGGCCCGAGAGAATCTGCTCACCTTTGGCGCGCTGGTGGGGGCTGACCCGCGGCAGGCCGATGAGTTGCTGGAGCGTGTGGGGCTTTCCGATGTGGACAAAAAGAAGGCGGGGAGCTTTTCGTTGGGCATGAAACAGCGGCTGGGTCTGGCGATTGCGCTACTGGGTCAGCCTGAGTTGATTATCTTGGACGAGCCGGTCAACGGCCTCGATCCGGCGGGGATTCGTGACGTGCGAGACCTGATATTGGAATACAATCGGGAAAAAGGAGTAACCTTTCTCATTTCTTCCCATTTGCTGGATGAGCTCTCGAAAATTGCGACGAGGTACGGAATTCTGAACGGGGGACGGCTGGTGGACGAGATTTCGGCGGCCGATCTGTTTGAGCGTACCCGTCACCGCCTTTGCATCACGGTAGACGATACGCAAAAGGCGCTCAACCTTCTGGGGCTTACCGATGCGAGGGTGGATGGGGACACGATCACTCTGTTGTCGGGCTTTGAGCAGCCGGCGCTTCTCAATCGCCGATTGGTGGAGGGCGGCGTGGCCGTGAGCGGCCTGACGGTGCTCTCGGACGGCTTGGAGCAGTACTTTGTGGAAAGGATCGGTGATGAGCAATGATGGGATTCTTGGGCTTTGAAGGACGGAAATTCCTGCGGCAAAAGGGCGTTTACATCCTGATTGGGGTTGCCTTGGCGTTGCTGGTGCTCAATCTGTGGACCTACGATCTGATCTACTCGGTGGAGGGGCTGATGATGCCGGAGGAGGAAGCCATTGTGATGGGGCTGATTCCCGATCTGTCCAGCCTGTACGCCATGACGGGGGCGTTGACCAATGCCAATTTCGGCACGATACTGGCGGTGATGGTGGCCCTTTACGTTTGCGCCGATCACTCGGACGGCACGCTGAAAAATATTATTGGGCGGGGATATTTCCGTTTGCAGATTTTCGGGGCGAAGTACGTGATTTGTCTGCTTGGCGCTTTTGGTATGGCGGTCATTTGTTGGCTGGGCGGTTTTCTGTTCGGCGGCATGATGTGGGGCTTCGAGGGAACGTGGAGCGGAGCGGTATTCGGCGCATTCGGCGTGCAGGCCGTTTCGATCGTGGCCTACACCACCCTGTTTTTCTTGGTGGCCTGCCTGCTCAAGAACATCGGCGGGTCGCTGGCGGTGGGCATTGTCATTCAGATGGTGCCGACCCTGCTGTTTACCATGCTGGATCTGTTCATTGAGAATAAGTCTTTCATGCTGATGGATTACTGGATTGAGGGCGGTATGGCGGTGACTGATGCCACGGCCACGGCCGACATGACCCGCATCGTCATTGTCAGCGGCGTGTATGCGGTGTTGTTCCTGACGCTGGGCTTGCTGGCGGTACGGAAAAGAGAAGTATGAAAAAAGAGAGCCTTTCGGCTCTCTTTTTTGAGTTTAGAGTTATGAGTGATGAGTTATGAGTTGCAGTGGAAACCTCGCCTGCGGCTTCGGTTTCTTTTATTTGAGTTTGACGGTTTTCCATTTGCCCATACGGTAGCGGCCGGAGAAGAGAACCCAGCGAAGCAGGGTATCGAGCATGACGGCGAGGTTGACGCCCAGCAGACCCCAATGCCATACATCCTTAAAGAGCAGTGTTAGGGGGATGCGCACGACGATGGAGGAGAAAAAGAAGAATACGGCGTGGTACTTGGTGTCGCCTGCGCCCGAGAGCACGCCGCCGTGGACGTACTGGAAGGCCATGGTGGGCAGATAGATGCCAAACAGGCGCATGACGGGGAGGGCGGCGGAGAGTACATCGGCCTCTGGTGAGTAGGGTATGAGCCGGGGGCGGTCCAAGAAGATGCACAGCTGGCCGCACAGGGTCATGGCGAGCAGCAGCAGGTGGACGCCGTATTTGGCGTAGTCCTCGGCCGTTTTGGACGATTGCCGTCCTAAGCATTGGCCTGTCAGGGGCGAGATGGCCATTTGCATGGCCGAACCGCAGAGCAAGACGATATTGAGAATGTTCCAGCACAACTGGTGGGCGGCGTAATCGACGGCGCCCAAAGAAATGGTCAGGCGGCCGCAGATGATCAGCCCGATGCGGAAAATGATCTGCTCGGCCATCGACGGCGCGCCGATGCGGAACAGGTTGGACAACATAGCCGTATCCAGCCCGAACCGTTCTTTGAGTTTGATTCGAATATCGCTGTGGCCGTGCAGGAGCAGGGCGCAGGATATGACGGCGGCGGCCACGTTGGAAATGGTGGTGGCCAAGGCGGCGCCGACCACGCCCATCTCGGGGAAGAACCATACGCCGTTGATGAGCAGCCAGTTAAAGAGGACGTTTATGCCGTTGGCGGCCAGATTATAGATCATGGGGGTGCGGGCGTTGCCCATGCCGCGCAGGATGGCGTTGTTGGCGGTGCCGATGGCGATAAAGGGCATGCCGTAGATGCGCATACGAAGATACTGCGCCGACAGGGTTGCCGTTTGGGTATCGGGCGAGCCCATCATGGCGATCAGGGCCTTGTTAAAGATCAGACCAAGCCCCAGCATGAGCAGGCCGGCCAGAATGTTAATAATCAGCGCCAGCCGAGCCACCTGATTGGCCTTATAAATATTGCCTTCGCCCTTGGCGCGGGAGATGAGCGCCGTTGTGCCGACGTTGAGGGCGGTAAAAATCATCATTAAGAGCATGGTAGGGTTGCTGCAGATGCCAACGGCATTGATGGCCTGCGTGCCGAGTCCTCCGACCATGATCATATCCACCATAGACACCAACTGCCCCAACAGCAGCTCAACCAAGCAGGGGAGCATGAGGCGTAAAATGTCACGATATCCTTGTTTTGGTGATAACCGTTCTGCTGATTCCATAGAAGTATACCTCACTTCAAGGATAGTATATCGCACTCACAAAAAATTGCAAGTAAAAAAAGATAAATATGGAAAATATTTTTTGACAAGAGATAGAGTAAAAAAGAGAGCCGAGAGGCTCTCTTTTTTTTAAGTTATGAGTTATGAGTTATGAGTGATGAGTTGCAGAGGAAACCTCGCCTGCAGCTTCGGTTTTTTTGAATTTATCTGCCGGGGGTCAAATGGTGGATAATTTCATGAATGATAATCAGCGGAAGAAAAATTAGCTTAACAGGGATCAGTAAAATATCCTGCGTTCGCATACAATAATATCGCTTCATGCGAACAATGACATGTTTATATTCGCCGCACCCCTCACATAAATCCAGATCTTTTGAAATGACATACTTTCTCTTGCTGTCATTAGTCTCATTTAATTTGTTCCAACAATCCAAACAAAACTCTGCCATAAAAACCTCCAAATACGAACAATCGTTAGTATATTTCATATTGTAAATCTCTATACTGAGTTTGTCAAGAACAAATGTAGGTGACGAGATATGAAAGAGATTTTGGCGCAGAGGTTAAAGGCGTGTCGAAAAGAAAAGGGAATGACACAGGGGCAGGTGGCCATTTACTGTGACATTACCGAGAAGGCATATCAAAATTATGAATTGATGACTCGGGAGCCGAAATTGGAGATTTTGGTTCGGATCGCCGAGCTGTTTGATGTTTCGGTGGATTATTTAGTGGGGCGTAAAGAAGATAAAAGATGAGGCGTGATGCCTCATCTTTTTTGTTATGAGTTTTGGTCGGTATCGGTGGGTTTCTTTTGTATCTTGTCGTGCAGGGCGGCGTAGCCGAGGTCGAGCAGGTAGAAAAGATAGCACAACAGGAGGAAGCCGACCAAGATACCGATGCAGGTAACGATGACCGACACGGTGTCCTCACGCAAGAAGGCGTAGGGGGCATTGACGACGGTGGGGCTGTCCTGTACGTGATAGCCTTCGCCGGTGAGGGCGCGGAACAGGATAAAGAGGACGTGGGCGATGGGGCCCAAGCCGCACAGGGCGGGAGCGAACCACGGGATCTGCCCCTTACGGTCGAAAATCAGATAGTCGGCCAACAGCAGGAGGGGGACGACGGCGTGGGTGATCACGGCGTACCACGGATGGGCAAACTTGATCTGCTCGGTATGGGTGAACAGGTCGGTATAGACCAAAAGGGAGAGCAGAGAACACATGGTAAGGAATACCTTAACCATATAATAGTAGCGTTCCTTGCGGATGCCGCCAAAAAAGTCGAAAACCAACAAGACGGCAACGACGATCAGGGCGAGCATGTTGCACTGGGCGGTATAGTAGCAAAAGACCTCGCCTTGGTAATCGTGAAAGACGAAGGTAAAAACGGTGCCCAGCACAATCAGCAAAATGATGGCCGATTTGAGTACAATGGAACTAAGACGGGTAAACTGAGTCATGAATGAGTCCTCCTTTGTGAGGGTGTAGCATAGTATCTATATCATAGCCTTTTTTTTTCATTTTGTCAATCGGGGGCGTTGACAGGGATAAAATCGAGTGGTATGATATAAAAGTAAAACTGTTTTTTTATCACTTTTAAGGAGAGAGAAATAAATGGGAAAATATTTTGGAACCGATGGTTTTCGTGGTGAGGCCAACAAGGATCTGACGGCCATGCACGCCTATCAGGTTGGGCGTTTTTTGGGCTGGTACTACGGGCGTGACCACAAGTGCAAGGTGGCCATCGGCAAGGATACCCGTCGCAGCAGTTACATGCTGGAGGATGCGCTGTCGGCCGGTTTGGTGGCTTCGGGCGCTGACGTGTATCTGCTTCACGTGACGACGACCCCCAGTGTTTCCTACGTGGTGGCGACCGAGGATTTTGATTGCGGTATCATGATCTCGGCTTCCCACAATCCCTATTACGATAACGGCATTAAATTGATCAACGGCGCCGGCGAGAAGATGGAGCAGGACGTCATTGATGAGGTGGAAAAATACATCGATGGGCTGATTCCCGAAATCCCCTACGCCGAGCGGGACGCCATCGGCCGCACGGTGGACTATGCGGCGGGGCGTAACCGCTACGTGGGCTACCTCATTTCCTTGGCCCGCAACTCCTTCAAGGGGATGAAGGTGGGGCTGGACTGCGCCAACGGCAGTACCTGGCAGATCGCCAAGAGCGTGTTTGATGCGCTGGGCGCTAAGACCTACGTGATGGGCGATGCGCCCGATGGCCTGAACATCAACAACGGTGTTGGTTCGACCCATATTGAGGGCCTGCAGGCCATGGTGGTGGAGCAGGGCTTGGATATCGGCTTTGCCTTTGACGGCGATGCCGACCGTTGCCTGGCTGTGGATAAGACGGGACGGTTGATCGACGGTGACCTGATTTTGTATATCTTCGGTGTGAACATGAAGATGCGGGATAAGTTGCCCGGCAACACGGTGGTTACTACCATTATGTCCAATTTCGGACTGTATAAAGCCTTGGATGCGGCGAATATCGCCTATGAAAAGACGGCGGTGGGCGACAAGTACGTGTACGCCTGCATGAAAGAGAAAGGCTTTGGTGTGGGCGGCGAGCAGAGCGGCCACATCATTCTGAGCAAGTATGCCACGACGGGCGACGGTCTGCTCACGGCCATCAAGCTGATGGACGTGGTGATGGATACCCATAAGTCGTTGGGTGAGCTGGCCGCTCCTGTGACGGTGTACCCCCAGAAGCTGACCAACGTGCGTGTGACCGATAAGGCGACCACCCGTGCCGATGCCGATGTGCAGGCGGCGGTGGCGGCGGCCGAGGCGGCCTTGGGCGCCGGCGGGCGTGTGCTGGTGGGGGAAAGCGGCACTGAGCCGGTGATCCGTGTGATGGCCGAAGCGCCGACCGACGAGCAGTGCGCGGCGGCGGTCGATTCGATCGTAGCGGTGATCAAGCAGAAGGGGTATGCGGTATGAAAACCAGAGAACTGTTTGATTTGAGCGGCACGATTGCGGCGCCGATTTTGGAAAAGACCGAGTACCCGTGGGAGGCACTGGCCTCCATCAAGGGGTTTATTCTGGAACTGGGTGCGACCTTGGGCGACGATTTTGAGAAAATCGGCGAGGACGTGTGGATCGCCAAGGACGCCAAGGTGGCGCCGACGGCCAGCATTTCCGGCCCTTGCATCATTGATCACGGTGCGGAGATTCGGCATTGCGCCTTTATCCGTGGGTCGGCCATTGTAGGCAAGGGCGCTACGGTGGGCAACTCGACCGAGCTTAAGAACAGCATCCTTTTTGACAAGGCGCAAGCGCCCCATTACAACTATATAGGCGACTCGATTTTGGGCATCCGTGCCCATTTGGGGGCGGGGGCGATCACCTCGAACCTCAAGAGTGACGGCAGCAACATTGTCATCAAGTCCCAGCCGCCGATCGAGACGGGCTTGCGTAAGATCGGAGCGCTGGTGGGTGACTATACCGAGGTCGGGTGCGGGAGCGTGCTCAATCCCGGTTCGGTGATTGGCAAGCGTTGCCAACTCTATCCGCTGTCCATGTTCCGCGGGGTGCTGGAGAGCGATTCCATTTACAAAAAACAGGGTGAAGTTGTAAAAAAAGAGAGCCGATAAGGCTCTCTTTTCATATGGTTTCAATTCTTTTTAACTTGTGGTTATGTTCGGCGATGTAGCGGGCCATGTCGTAGCCGTTGTCGATATCGGCGGGAAGCCATAGGCCGCCTCGTCCAACGTTGTTGGGGGCGTGGGCGTCACTCCCGCTGGTCATGCGGCAACCCCGCCGTTTGGCTTCTTCCAGTACCTCGGTGTTGCGGTTGCGGGCCTCACCGCCGTTGCCGTTGTAAACCTCGATCCCGTCGAGATGGTCTTGGTGCTGGAGGGTGAGGTTTTGGCGGAAGGGGTGGGCTTGGTAGACGTACAGCCCGTAGGCGTTGACGGCCGTTTTCAGTTGGGGCAGGGAATAGGTCTGGATATGGGGATGGGCCAGTAAGAATTCGCGGTCGATCCCTAAAATGAGATAGTCCTCGGGGCCTTGCTCCAAGGTCAGTTCCACGCCAAGGAACACCCGCAGTCCCAACGGTTCGCCCACCAGTTTGGCGGTATCGTATCCCCGCAGGTAGCGGGTGACGATTTCGGGCCAAGAGAGGGTGAGGCGGAAATAGTCGTTGGTATCGGAGGCGAAGTGGGCCAGCGCATAGGGCGAAAGGTGGTCGGTCACAAAGACGCCGCCATAGCCTTTCTCGGCGTAGGCCGCCATCATGGTAGCGGCATCGGCCTGCCCGCAGGGGCTGACCTCACGGGTGTGCATATGGGTTTCAAAGGGAGTAAAGCCGTTATTATTGCGTTTCATTATTTCAGTTCAGAAGTGCAATTGGGGCAACGAGTAGCCGCAATGGCGATTTCGGTGCAGCAATGGGGGCAAACCTTCGTCGTGGGAGCGGCGGGCGCTTCCTCTTCCTTTTTCTTATGGCCGAGCTTGGCGAGGGTGTTCATAGTTTTCACCAGCGCAAAGATGACAACGGCCATGATGAAGAAATTGATGACGGCCGAGATGAAGTTGCCGTAGTTGAGGGTGGCGGCGCCTGCCTCCTGCGCTTCAGCGAGGGTGGCGTACTTGTTGCCGTCGAGGGCGACAAAGAGGTTGGTAAAATCGGTCTTGCCGGTGAGCAGGGAGATGGCGGGGGTGATGACGTCCTTAACCAAGGAATCGATGATCGCCTTGAAAGCGGCGCCGATGATGACACCAACGGCCATATCCAGCACGTTGCCACGGCTGATAAATTCTTTGAATTCTTTTAAAATCTTTTTCATAATAAAACTCCTTTTTTTCTTTCAGTATAGCAAAAGTGCGTTGTTTTTACAAGGATTTTGTGATAAGATGGAGAAAAAGGAGGATGTTTTGATGGAGATTTTGCAAGCAATTGCGCAGATGCGTACCCCGTTCGGGGAGAAGTTGTGGCAAATGTTAACGCTTTTGGGCGAGGAGACCTTTATTGTGGTGGTGCTTTGCCTGTTGTTCTGGTGCGTGAACAAAAATCTTTCTTATAAAATCGGGGCGACCTTTTTCTTGGGCGGACTGCTTACCCAAGGGTTGAAGATCACCTTTCAGATTCCTCGGCCGTGGGTGCTCGACCCGAGTTTTCAGCCCGTAGGGACGGCGATTGAGGCGGCGACGGGCTTTTCCTTTCCGTCGGGGCACACGGCGTCGGCGGGGTCGCTCTTTTTCCCGCTGGCCTTTTCGGTGCGCAAATGGTGGCGCTGGCCGCTAGCGGTGATGCCCTTCGTGGTCGCCTTTTCCCGTATGTACTTGGGGGTGCACACTTTGCTTGACGTGGGCTGTGCGCTTGCCATTACGGTAGTGTTTGCGGCGATTGTGCAGGCGGTGAGCGTGACCAAACTGTGGGACAGGCCGTTTGCGATTGCGCTGGGGTTGTTCGTGGTATCGGCCGCTGTGCTGGGGTATGCGTTGTGCCGTCAGGACGTGACGCCCGCCATGCTGGAAGATTGTGTAAAAGCGGCGGCGGCAGGCGTGGGTTTTGCCGTTGGCTATTTTGTGGAGCGCCGCTGGGTGAAATTTGATACGAAGGCCG
>JAZKZU010000189.1:0-1363 GCA_045612825.1 Eubacteriales bacterium | reverse complement strand
CATTTTTTCGGGCACCGCAAACGTATGGGTCGTAGGTTCGATCAATATATGTAAACTAATATTTTTATTGCAGGATTATACCCAATATGGTATACTACACATGGGTGGTGATTATATGAAAAGGATTATAAATTTTGCATTAGTATTACTCATGTTATTTATGCTTTGTTCTTGTAGCAAAATAGTTAACAATTTGACGGGAACTAATTCTGGGGGATCATTAAAGGATTATAGTGAATTTATTTCAATCTTTAAGGAAAAAATTGAAAAATTAAATGATAGTGGAAGCATAGGATATGAAATATTTGAATTAGAAATAGTCGAGTTGGAAGATGATATTGTTTATCATCCGTTTGTAATAAAAGATAATGTGGATCCTATCGATATTGATAATGATGTATATAGTGGCACCTATGATTTTGAGCAGACATTTCATCTCGGTGTTTACTGTAATGAAAATAAGGAAATTACACAAATAAGATTTTTTACTGATCGCAATGACTATTTGCAATTTTCCGTATTTTCACTTTATGTTTATGAGGCAATGGGATATTCGGTAACTTCTGCAGATGATTTTTATGATAAATTTGATTTTTGGTCAAAAGAAGATATTTTCGAAACAAGCAATGAAGAAGGCTATGATATTACTTGTTTTTCAGGTGACAAATATATAAATTTTAATATAACTGCAAAATAAAACTATAGATTATAGTTTGTGCTATTAAAGGGAAAAAGACACCCCACGGGGTGTCTTTTCCTTTCCTAACAAACAATTGACGAAAAAAGGATATGGTGATACAATAAGAACAATAATAAAAAGAGAGTAAGCGGATGAAGAAGATCATTACCGAATTTAAAATTTTATTGCGTGCCATACCGCCCACGGTGGTCACGCTCTTTGCCGTCAGCGTCATTTGTATGAATTTGCTGGCCAATAAGACCCTGCTCAAACTCGACTGGATTGCGCTCGACGGCGGGATTCTCATCTCGTGGCTCTCATTTATGTGTATGGATATCATCACCAAACACTTTGGTCCCAAAGCGGCAAACCTCATTACCATCCACGCCGTTGCCATTAACCTGCTTACCTGCCTGATCTTTTTCTTGGTCAGCATCATTCCGTCCTCAGCAGCTGATTATACCGCCTATGATAGCATCTTCGGCGGCACGTGGTTTATCCTGCTCGGCTCGACAGTTGCCTTTATCGCTTCGGCGCTGGTGAATAATACCTTGAACTGGATGATCGGTCAAGCCTGCCGCAAGAACCCCGACGGCAAGGCGGCTTATATGTTGCGATGCTATATTTCCACCTTTATCGGTCAGTTTTTGGATAATTTTATCTTCTCCCTGATTGTTTTTCATG
>JAZKZU010000188.1:0-16844 GCA_045612825.1 Eubacteriales bacterium | reverse complement strand
GGATCGTGATGCTTTACGATTGGTTCAGACGCCACAGGTGTTTCATTTGCAACAGTACAAGGATGCGCTGGCTTGTGCGGGTAATATGGATTTTACAGATGATTGTCAATTGTTCGAGAAGATGAATTGGACGGTAACCAGCATTGCGGGTGATGAAAAGAATATAAAGATTACAACACCGGATGATTTATTATTGGCGCAATTGATTAAACAAAGGATGGATGAGGCATGAGAATCGGAATTGGATATGATGTGCATCGACTTACAGAGGGACGGCCCTTGATTTTGGGTGGCATTGAAATCCCGCATCGTGTTGGACTGTTGGGGCATTCGGATGCCGATGTTTTAATCCATGCGATTATGGATGCTATGCTTGGGGCGTTGGCCTTGGGTGATATTGGTATGCATTTTCCCGATACAGATGAAAAATACAAAGGTATATCCAGCGTAATTTTATTGCAACATTGTCAGGAGTTAGTATCGCAACACGGATATCGCATCGGTAATGTGGATGCTACCGTTATAGCACAGGCGCCTAAACTTTCCCCTTTTATGATGCAGATGCGTCAAAGGGTTGCCGAGTCGCTTGGTGTTGGATTGGATCAGGTAAGCATTAAGGCGACAACGGAAGAAAAACTGGGATTTACGGGTGCGGAATTGGGAATCAGCGCACAGGCGGTAGTTTTGCTTGAAAAAATCTAAAAAGTATATTGCAAAATTCAGACAAAAAATGTAAAATAGAGGTATATAAAAAATAAGGAGATTGTATCATGAACGAAATTAATATCGAAACTTCTGCAAGACATATTCATGTGTCTGCCGCTGACTTGGAAAAGTTATTTGGTGCCGGCTATGAATTAACGCCTAAGAAAGATCTTTCTCAGCCCGGGCAGTATGCCTGCAATGAGAAAGTTACCGTTAAGGGACCTAAGGGTGAGCTGAAGATGAGTATTCTTGGCCCGACCAGAAAGCAGACGCAGGTTGAGATTTCTTTGACTGATGCTCGTGCAATCGGACTTAAGGTACCCATTCGTGAGTCGGGCGATCTGGCAGGAAGTGCCGGATGTGTTATCATTGGACCTGCCGGTGAAGTTACGATTGAAGAAGGTGTTGTTGCTGCTAAGCGCCACATTCACCTGTCTGTCGATGAAGCGGCAGAATTGGACGTAACTGACAAGCAGATTGTTAAAGTGCAGATTGATTCCAAAGAGCGCTCCATTATTTTTGGTGATGTGGTGGTTCGCGTTAACAAAGATTATCGCAACGCTATGCATATTGATACCGATGAATCCAATGCGGCTTGCTTGGACGGTACGGAAAAAGGCACGATTCTTAAATAACTTCTTATAATCCCCTATCTACTTAGGGGATTATTTTTTAAAGGGTGTTTTTTATGAAAAAATGTTTGGCCATAATTCTGAGTTTAGTTTTGCTATTATCTTGTGTTCCGGCGATGATCACGTAGAGCAACACCCCGGAATTAGGCCGATGGTGGATGATATGATGGCAAAATATCAGCCGGATATTGTAATTATGATGCTGGGGACAAATGACCTCGGATTATCGCTTATGACCGGAGATATTATTCCTCGATGGGAAGATTTGGTGCGGCAGATTGAGAAGCAGCTTCCGGAAAACGGCATGATTCTTTGTGCTTCCTTCCCCCCCTATTTTAAGTTCCACAAAAGAACCCATGTTCAATGAAAAGATGCAGGCTCGGCTTCGTGAACTGGCAGATGAAGGGATTAAGATTGGATTTATTGATCCGAATACCCCGCTTAGTGAGAATGAAAAAGCTATTTGAATTCTGATGGCGTGCATTTTAATTCCAGAGGATATCAAGTAATTGGAACGGTATTTACCGATGCCATTATAACCGCATATAATTCTTCCGGAAAAAAGGTTACGCCAAATCCGTTGATTCCTACCGATCCGTATGCAGAGTCTTCGGAGGAAAGCAGTCAATCGGATGCAAATGCAGGGGTTTTAGGTATCGGCCCCGTTGGCTTGGCGTTAATCGGTATTGGGGTTGCCATTATTGCGGCCGTTATTGTTTTGCAATGCGTACTAAAAAAGAATAAAAAGAATTAACAAAAAAAGGATGCCGAATCGGCATCCTTTATTATTGTAACATTTCTAAAAATTTGGCTTCACTGATTACGGTTACGCCTAAGTTATGGGCTTTGTCTAATTTACTGCCTGCATCCTCTCCGGCCAGGACGTAGGTTGTTTTCTTGGAGACCGAAGAAGATACTTTTCCGCCCTGTGCCGTGATAAGATCAGATGCCTCATCTCTGGTCAGATGCTCCAGTTTTCCGGTAAGAACAAAGACAGCATCGTCAAATCGATCACCGGATTGTTTCTTTTCATAGGTCATGATAATGCCGGATTTCTGCAAATCATCAATGAGGGCTTGGGATTCCGGTTGGGCAAAAAAGTCCTGAATACAGGTAGCGGTAATGGCGCCCACATCAGTAATCGATGTTAGTTTCTCATGAGAGGCATTCATCAATTCGTGGATATCACCGAAGGTTTCCGCTAAAACTTTAGCGGCTTGCTTACCGACTTGACGGATACCCAGAGCAAAAATGACACGATCTAAACCGGCATTTTTTGATTGCTCAATGGCATGAATTAGATTGTTGGCAGATTTTTCGCCCATACGATCCAAGCCAACCAGGTTATCTGTTTTGAGTTGGTATAAATCTGACGGGCGGCATAGCAGATTAGAGGCAATTAACTGCGCAACAACCGCAGGGCCAAGACCGTCTATATCCATAGCGTCACGGGAGCAAAAATGTTCGATATGCCGTTGTAATTGAGCCGGACAGGCAGGATTTACGCATCGGATAGCTGCTTCATCCTCTTTCCTGACGACAGGACTGCCGCAGGATGGGCAATGAGTAGGCATAACATAGGGAACACTGGTTGCACTTCTTTTTTCCTTGGATACTCCAACAACCTCCGGAATAATATCTCCGGCTTTACGAACCTGAATAATATCCCCTACACGAATATCTTTTGAACTTATGAAGTCAATACTGTGTAAGGTGGCACGGGAAACGGTAGTTCCGGCCAGACGTATCGGATTAAAGTTTGCATTGGGTGTAAGAACCCCAGTGCGACCGATCTGAATGGTAATTTCATTGAGCTGAGTTTCTTTGATTTCAGGAGGATATTTATAGGCAACCGCCCATTTGGGAACTTTGGATGTATTACCTAAGCGTTCCCGATGAGCAAAATTATCCACCTTGATTACAGCACCGTCAATATCAAAAGGTAAAGAATCTCGAGCCTGACCAAGCTCTTCGATTTTATTTAAGACATCATCAAAGTTTGAGAACGGACCGTAATAGGCATTAGTGGGAAAACCTAAGTCGGATAAGTATTGTAGGGTTTGGCTATGGGTTTGCAATTCAACCCCTTCTGCCCGTTGGAGATTAAAGACAAAGATATCCAAATGGCGCTGAGCGCAAACCTTGGAATCCAACTGGCGGAGAGAGCCTGCGGCGGCATTTCGAGGGTTAGCGAAACAGGCCTGCCCTTCTGCCTCTCGTTTGGCGTTTATCGTTTCAAAAATTTTTTTGGGCATATACACTTCGCCGCGAACTTCCAATAACGGGAGCTGTTGGGGTAGTGTTAAGGGAATGGAGCGAATGGTTTTCATGTTTTCGGTTACATTTTCGCCTGTGACACCATCGCCGCGGGTAGAACCGAGAGTAAATACCCCGTTCTGATATTCCAGACTGGCGGATAATCCGTCAATCTTTGCTTCTAAGATATATTGCGGATCAGCAATAGTTTCTCGTACACGACGGTCAAATTCGCGCAATTCATCAAAAGAAAAGGCATCTTGCAGGGATAACATGGGGACGGTATGCGACACTTCTTCAAATTTATCCAGAACGGCGCCGCCGACACGCTTGGTTAAGGATGCGGCAGAGGCATACTCGGGATATTGCTTCTCCAAGTCAGCCAACTCCCGAAGCATCATATCGTACTCATAGTCGGATATTTCGGGGGCATCATCCAGATAATATTTTTTTGCATGGTATTCCAGTTGTTGATTTAATTCTTGCATTTTCTTTTGAATGTCCATGTTCTTCTATCCCAACTCTAAAAAATTATTGACTTTATCCCATAGTTCTTCATTTGTAGCTACATGAGTGTAGTTTTCGGGTACGACACCCAATAAGACCGATTCGCCAAGGACAATAGAGGTGCTTACGGTGCTATATTCGGTATAGGCAGGCATGACAATACCGATGGTAACGGTAACTTCGAGGATGATCTGGTGAAGTGTCTGATTAATTCCTGCAGCTGAAAAGGAGTTAATGATATCGGTTTCAGCATAACCAACAGGAAGCAAGCCTATGTATATGCGAGGACCGACACCCGATAGGAGTTCCCCGCCGATGATGCTACCGATCGGGATACCGATGGTAGCTTCATCAATTTTATTGACATGATCGGTAATTTCTGAAGTAAGTTCCGCCTTTAATCGGTTGATGATGGATGCGTTTGTTCTTAATGCTGTAACGCGATTTTCGGGGTCACGCTCCAAAACAATCATGGAATCATAAGAAATAAATTCAATAGCCAAAACCTGATCTACAGCGGCATTTATGGCTCTTGTGGCCATGGATTTTGCTCTGGCTACCGCAATGGGGCGGATCATGGGGCGTAATCTTGCTAAAAAAACAAAGAATAAAATCGCTATAATCATCAAGCAACAGATACAACTCACAAAAAAACGGCGTATTTTTTTAGTACGAGTACCGCATAACATATTTTTACTCATTATTCACTCACCCATATTCAGTATATGAATACGGGAGAAGAATTTACAATGAATCAATCCATGCGCAGGCAATTAATGGGATCTAATGCGGCGGCTTTTTTTGCAGGGTACACACTAAATATAATACCGATTCCTGCACAAAAAAGCAAGGCGCAAATGGCAATATTTATATCAAAATTTGAATTTATTCCTAAAATGGGACCTGCGGCCAATGAAAGCAGATAGCCTAGTACAATGCCAATTACGCCACCCAGCAAGGATATGGCTACGGCTTCGGAAACAAACTCTGCCATGATATTGGAATTTGTAGCGCCAATAGCCTTTTTCATCCCGATTTCGAGTTTGCGTTCATTTACTGCTACCAGCATAATTGTCATAACCCCGAGTCCGCCGACAATAAGGGATACGGCGGCAATGGCTGAAATGATAATGGTAACTGTGTGCATGACCGAGTTAATGGTATTTTGATGGGTGGAAAGATTTTCGTAATAATATCCGCTTTTATGGGTATATGCACTCAACAGGTTCATGGCTCGATTGCTGACAGTATCGGTATCGACATCCTCACGCACAGACATTATAAAGGCTTCAAAGGTAGAGGTTTGTGATATTTCAAAGTAAGTGGTATACGGGATATAGGTAAATACTGCCGAATCCCCTAACATGCTACCGATTGCTGTATCTGATTTTGAGATGATGCCGATAATTTCAAACGTTTGGCTCTGATTATTAATGGATATGCAGATATTCTTTCCGACAATATTTTCACGGCCATAGGTTTTTTTGGCTAATTCGGAATCGATCATACATACTTTTGCGGCACTTTCAATTTCTGCTTGTGAGAAGCCTCGTCCGTGTTTTGCACCTGCGACGGAAAGAGCAATGGCGTTATTCCCTACGCCAAGAGCGGATGTGGATATGGTTGGGGTTTGGATTCCGATTCGGATTGATTTATAGATCAGAGGCATTACCGAAGAGATTTCATCGATCTGTGTTTGGATATATTCCACATCGCCTAAAACAAACGGGTCGCTTGTTGGGGCGGAAACAATGACGCCGGAAAAGCCAAAGGATTGAAAGGCATCTAAAATTTGTGTACGCCCACCGTTACCAACGGAATAGACGGCGATTACGGAACAGGTTCCTACGATAATCCCGATCATGGTGAGAATTGTTCGCAGTCCATGACGGATCATATTGCGAACGGCCATATTGATGCAATCCACTACCATGATTTCCAGTCCTTATCCAATATTACACGATTACCTTCCTGTAATTCCTGTTCTTTTGCGGATGCGATATAGCAATCCATATCAAAATTAATCATTTCGGCATAACCCGATGAGGAATATTTGCAGTTGACATATTTTTTATTAACGATTCCGTTATCATAAACCCATACATATTCCTGGCCGGAAGAATCCTGATCAATCAAATCCATGGGGATTTTAACAACATTTTTTCTGATGCCCATTCGAATGGTTGCGGTAGCGGTAAAACCCGGTAGGATTTCATCATCAGCATCGGTAATCACGATAGTAACGGCAACCTGTGCGCCGGTATTGTTTAGCAGAGATTGCGATGCCTTATCGTCAATACGTTCAACATATCCAGAATATTTATTGGGAAAACCGTTGCCGCTGACAACGACTTCCTGCCCTGTTTTTATATCTCCGATGCGATCCTCGCCTACCCAGATTCGTAGACGCATGGCGTCATAGTCCATAATAGAAAACATGGGTTTTGAAATATTTACATATTCCCCGCTTTGGACATTTATTTCCTTGATATATCCCGAATGAGGGGCGTGTACACCGGCTCCGGATTGAGAAATGGAAATATTATGTTCTTGGAGTGCCGGTGCATTTATAATTTCCATAATAGCATTTTTATCAAGACCTGACGGGAACGGTAGTGTAACGGAGTCGCCGATTGACAGTGAATCGGATGATTTATTATTAATATCCAAGCGGGCAATCAGCTGGCCTTCTTCCACATACTGACCTTTTTCAACATATATTTCTTGAATCATTGTCTGTGAATTTGAAAAGACATGATACACCGGCGTTTGTATTGTACCGCTATATGATACGGTATCAATCGTTATGCCAATCTCTGCTTTAACCAATGTGACTTTGGGTAAATTTCCATAAAAATAATCTGCCGCAAATCCGGATACAGCAAGCAGAAGATAAGTAACCACAACAATAAACTTGTATTTTTTCATTTGCGCACCTCTTTCTCTGTATCTATTTTAACAGTGAAAAGGGCAAATACACCTCAATTGAATAATAATTTTTTTACAAGGCACAATACCAATCGGGGTGAAAAAATGGGAATTATACGTTGTGAACATCCTTGTCGATATCAGTCGGACGGATACTGTAAACTAAGACGGCCGACCGTAGTGAATCAGCGGGATATTGAACGGACCGGATGTGCTTTTTTTGAAAATAAAAAAAGGAATGATTAGTCATTCCTTTTTAATGCAGGGATAAAGCCAATGGCGAAGGAAACGAGGGTGGTTAGTATGATTTCAGGAAGCATAAACGAGCCATTATATACGAGAGACCACGTTAACGGGGTATATCCAATCTGATCATATTCGGCAAACAGAATAACGCCGGAGATGATGTGCATAACATAACGCAAAGACAGGCAGGCAATGGCGCTTAGCCAAAGTCCGTGTTTTTTACCATGAAAGAATCCGGCCAGACTTAAGCTTCCGTATGCAAGCAAATAATCCAGCACGATTGTGCCGATAAATATAATCGGGGTCAATCCCCAACTGGAAATTTGAGCAATATCCAATATGATCTGCAAAACTGCATACGACATGCCTGTTATTAGCCCCCACTTAATACCGTGACGCCATCCGGCAAGCAATATCGGTAACATACTTACGGCGGTTATGGAGCCGCCCAGGGCCCAAAATGAATTGATTTTAATAAAATTCAAAATGGTGGCCATAGCGATTAGGATTGCACATTCTACGATTTTCTTTGAGCGTGTCATTTTTCTTTCCTCCGAAAAATAAAAAATTCTCATACGGAAAATCCGCATGAGAATATACGCAAATCTACGATCTCCCTACGCCGGCATTATCCGTATCAGGTTCCTTGGGTTTCGGATAAAACCGATCTCAGCCGACAGAATCAGCACCCCATTCAATTTTACGATATCATTATAGCATTTTTTGTATTTTTGTCAAGATGGAATTAAAATATTCCGGAAGATCGCTCTCAAAAAACAGTCGTTCACCATTTATTGGGTGTGTAAAGCCTAAAACCTTTGCATGTAAACATTGGCCGTTCAGGCCGAAAGTATCTTTTGTATCGCCATAGGTGGTATCACCCAGCAATGGATGGCCGATGTGGGACATATGCACACGGATTTGGTGTGTGCGCCCCGTTTCTAATTTACATTCAATGTAGGTGTATTTACCCAGATTCATAAGCGTACGATAATGGGTTACGGCGTGTTTGCTGTTTTGCGGGGTAATTGCCATTTTTTTACGGTCTTTTTTGCTTCGGCCGATTGGAGCAATGACAGTTCCCTCGTCGCCGGGGTTGCCGCAAACAATGGCATGATATATACGATCTATAGAGTGTTCTTTAAACTGTTCCGCTAAGGATTGGTGTGCAATATCGGTTTTGGCAATCACCAGTAATCCGCTGGTGTTTTTATCGATACGATGCACAATCCCCGGACGCATTACGCCATTGATTCCCGATAATTCATCGCCGCATGCATGTAATAAGGCATTGACCAAGGTACCGTCCGGATTTCCTGCTGCGGGATGGACTACCATGCCTCGGGGTTTATTTATAACAGCGATATGGTCATCCATATAGACGATATCCAAAGGTATATCTTGAGCGATTGCTTCACATGGGACAGGTTCCGGCATTTCCAATGTAACAATATCGCCGGCAAGGACGATTTGTTTTTTACTGGCAACCTTTTGATTTACCCTAATCGCCCCTGACTGGCATAACTCCGCCAAGGAGGAGCGGGAATGGTTTGGCAATAACAAGGATAAAGCTTTATCTAAGCGCTCCCCTGCTTGATCTTCAGTTATCTTCAGTTGCATCAATTGAGGATTCATTTACAATCTCCGCCGACTTATTTTTTCTTTTAAACAGAGGATTATCATTATCAAAAAACAGTAAAACCACAATTATGGCAATGCCGCCAAGGGTAATAAAGATATCAGCAACATTGAAGATGGCAAATTCAACAAAGTCAAACATGAACATATCAACAACGTAACCGTAAAATATGCGGTCTATCAAGTTGCCGATACCGCCGCCGACGATGGCGGCAATGCAGATTTGATACGGAACGGATAATTTTTTAAAAAAGAGAACGTAGATGCCTGCGCACACAACCAGTGCCGTAATAATAATCAATATCCACGTATGTTCTCTTAATATGGAGAAAGCCGCACCGGTATTTTCTACATAATAGAAATGGAATATACCGCGAATTCCTTCCAGCTCAACGGCGGGAGCTAAAACTGTCATTGCCCAATATTTTACAAGGCGATCCAGTACAACAATTCCGGCCATGATAATTACGGATAATAACATATTTTCCCTTTCTTTTAGGAATAATAGGCAGCCATTTGGCTGCCTATTATTTAATTCTTATGCATCAAAATTGACGGTGTCATAATCCGTGTCAGCTTCGACGGTAACGGTATCCATATCGTCGATAGCGGCGGCTATATCGGACATATCCTCCGGCTCCTCAACATCAGCAACCGCTTCGGGAATATCCAATTCTTCGGCAATTTCTTCAACGGCAGGAACTTCTTCCTCAACCACTTCTTTAACCGGTTCTTCCACTACTTCGGTATCTTCAACTTCCTGCTCTTCTTTTTCGTAGACAGGCAGAGCCGAAATGATTTCGATATGGGACTTGTATGTAGTCAACAACTGATTACGGAAGTTGTTCACTTCAACACGCATGCTCTCATAGTGTTCATCGGCAGCCTGAGAAGCGTGAACCGCATTTTGAATGATTTCCTCGGCCTTTGTATTGGCTTCAGTCAAAATCTCTTCAGCTTTAGCCTTGGCATCCTTGGTGGAAATCTCAACCAAGCGCTGAGCTTCCAGCATGGCGCTCTTCAGATACTCTTCATCTTTACGATATTCGGTAATCTTTTCAACCAGAAGATTTAATTTCTTGGTTAAAGCAAGATTTTCATCGTATAATTTCTGATAGTCGGCAGCGACGGTATCCAGAAAAGCATCAACAGCTTCGCACTTATATCCTCCCAGTGTTTTAGGCAACGGATATTCTTCAATATCATGAGGTGTAAGCATTGTTTTTTCTCCTTACTATAAATATTTGTTTGCAGTAATAAAATATCTTCCTTTGGCACTTACGGTTCCATTGAAATCCACAAGAAATTTACCGTATCCCCGAATGGAAATCGTACAGGGTTCTACAACAGAAAGGGACGGTGAATTTTTCAAAGTAGCATTTACCAAAACCCGTTCTTTTTCAATTAGTTGCTTCCCTTTTTCTCGGGAGCAACCGGCACACAGAGAGACTATGCTATCCAACCGAAGAGATTTGACCGTACCCGTAATTGTTTTAAAATTACGTATAGGCTCTCCCACATCAGATAATCTAATTTCACATGCGGTAACCGATTCTCGACCAACCCTTTTCAGATTGTCCAGGATCACTTGATTTGCCGGATGCTTCACGAAAGCAACAAATCCATCCTGAGTTTGAATGATATCCCCAATCTGATCTCGTTTTATGCCAAGTCCCAAAAGAGAACCAAGAATGTTTCGATGCGACAAGGCATTATATGAAGTCAAAAGAATGGATGAAATAGGAATTTCATACGAATAATTCTCATGAGGGGCGATCAAAAAGAGTATTCTTTCAGCATCTACCCATCCACCAAACGGTTGCACATATACAGGATATGCTGCGCGGATCTTCTCAACAATTTCCGCTTGATGCAGATCGCAAAATGACGTCCAGCGTATGCCGTGACCGCAATCAACCTGATCAAACAAATCCATAATATGGGAAGCAAAATATTGATCGGACGGATCAAAATAACGCAACATATCTCTTACAGCCATTGAATTACCCTGCTAAGGAAAGACAGTATCAGCAATACTATCACCGGTGAAAAATCGATTGGCAAAGCTTCCCAAAAAGGAACTTTAGACAATAAGAGCCGAATCGGTTTCAAAAATGGTTCTGTAAGTGATTGAATGATATGGTAGATTTGATGAAAGACAGAATTACTCACCGCCATAGCAATAAAAGACATAACTGCCCGAGCGATAATGAGCAATTCCAACAAGCCAAAGCAAGAAAACAGGATGCGCTTAATGATTATCCAAGTCATTCAAGCTTAAAGGAATCCGTTTCAATGGTATCCATGCCTTCGCCGGAGAATTCCGAGCCGTAAGGGATAATCAGATAGGTACCGACAGAAACGTTCTTGATCTTTGCTCGAACGGCATAAGCAGCACCGCTGAGCACATCAAGGATACGACGAGCAATTTCCTTACCGGTATTATCCAGATTCAGGACAACCGTTTTATGAGCAATGACATGATCAGCAACCGAGATGGCATCATTAAACTCGCCGGGGCGAACCAGCACGTACTGAGGTGCATTCGGATTGTTGACGGCGGGAGCCACACGTGCCGGATCGGCAGCATTGATAGCATCGCTCAAATCATCTGCTTGTTCATTCATTACAACATCTTCGGGATCAGGGGGGAATAACTTATCCATTAAACCCATTTTTCTTTCCTCCTAAATATAATTTCTTGGGCCAAAAATTTCAGAACCGACACGCACAAGATTTGCCCCATGCGCCACGGCCAATTCATAATCGTTGGACATACCCATCGACAATATACCCATATTGATATTATCCGCTTTTTTTGCCTTCATGTCAACAAATAACTGAAACATTTTATCAAAAAATGCTTCACTTTCCTTTTTTTTGCCATGATCGACGGGTAAAACGGCCATTAAACCGCAAATTTTCAGATGAGGAAAGCAAAATGACTCATCCAAAAAACCGGAAACTTCATCAAACAGAAAGCCGGACTTGCTCTCTTCCGCTCCCGTATTTACCTGAACAAGCACCTTCACTTCCCTATTTAACTGCGCAGCCTTGTTTTCCAAAGCCTGGGCCAGCCGACGGGAATCCAGAGACTGAATCATGCTGACTTTATCTATAATCGGATTGATTTTATTAGATTGCAGGTGGCCGATAAACTGAATATCGCACTTCCCTTTCAGTGCATTATATTTTCCGATTAACTCCTGAGCGCGGTTTTCACCGATAACCGTTATGCCGCATTGAATGGCTTGCATAATTTCATCTATGGATCTGTTTTTTGTTACCGCCATCAACGTGACATCATCCGGATTTTGCGAAACACGAGCAATATTCTCTCGTATACGGGCAATATTATCTTCAATGCTCATGATTATATCCCCTTTATGACGCGGCCTTCATACAAATCACGGCCCGCAATCACAACGTCATCACTCTCACCGATATCATTCCCCGTGATAAGAGAATAGTCTTTACCCGAGTATATAATGGTTACCGGCTGGAAGGCTAATACCTTTCCTTTTACAACATATACACCCGTTACGCCGTCTTCAAATTTAATGGCGTTTTTATCAACAAAATAGCCGCTGTAACGGGACGAGATAATCTCTACGGCCTGACGATGGTCTCCCACGTGCAACCCGATTTCGTCGGTAGACGATACAACGACCGCAACCTGCCCGTCCTGTTCCGATGAAACATGAGAAATCATAACTCGCATACTATCGTCGGAATATTCAGGAAACCGCAGACGAAGATAATTTCCGGCCTTAACATCGCTTTCTGCAGGCATTAGAAAGGCGCATTTCCATTCGAACCCATTAATTACGGTACCCACATAGTTTGAGGGGATGGAATTTGACGAAGGCGTATTCAGATATTGCATTAATGTACTGACATTGATATCCGATGCGGCACTCATGGGGAGTTTTCCTTCAAAAGCATCATATTGCGAGGTAAAGAATCCGGATTCGGGCGAATAAATGGTGGATAAAATATTAGATCCGCTTTGTAATTGCGCAATATGTTGACGCAAAGAGGATATTTGCTCAATCGTTACTTGTGTATTGCCGTCCAGAATGGAGCGTTTATTCATAAGTTTTGCCAACTCATGAACAAAAGGCTGGGCTTCACGCACCGAACCCACATCGGCTCGCTGCAGGATATCATAGATGGTTTTATTGATCTGTTCATCAAGACGGGATACATCATAATCAAACAGGTTGCCTGATTCATATATTTCGGTTAAGCTTTCAAGTTGTGCTTCAAGCTTTGTTAACTGATCGGCAAAACCGGTATCCTTTCCGGATGAATACACTGTTGCAATTTTATCACCGATAGCAACACGTCCACCGTCATCTAGAGCATAATCATAACTGCCACCAGCAGACGTAATTATGGTTTCATCGCGGAAAAAAATAGCTGTACTTTCCGTTTTTTCTTCGGTGGTGTGCCAATACAGGCGGGCTACCTCTACTTCACGGGAAAACAGATTGACCAACTGAACAATACCGTAAATAGCGGCAACCAGCGCTAAAAGCACAGCACCTATGCGTATCCAGATTTTTTTCTTGTCTTTAATCATCATATACCTAACATAAATTTAGAATTTTCTTTGTTTCCTCAGTGGGGTCTTGCTGATCCAAGAAAATCCACTGTATGTTCTCGTTTCGTTTAAACCACGTTAACTGTCGTTTTGCGTAACGACGGGAGTTTCTTTTTAGTATCTCGACCGCTTCATCCAAACTCATTTTTCCGTCAAGAACAGGAAGAAGCTCTTTATAGCCGATGGCTTGCATGGCTTGGCAATCCCTTGGAACGCCTTGGTGCAAAAGTCCTGCAATTTCATCAAGAAGCCCGCCGGCTATCATATTATCGACACGGGTGTTTATTTTATCATAAAGCTTTTCACGATCGACATAGGTCAATCCGATATACACGCCTTGAATCCATGAGTTTCCTTTGGATTCATGAGCGTACTGCGTCATAATCTTTCCTGTAACACGGTAAATTTCCAAGGCACGAATGATACGGCGGATATTATTGGGATGCAAGGTATCGGCCCATTGCGGGTCGATCTGATGCAACTGCTCCCACACGTGTGTATTCCCCAATTTCTGAGCCTCATCATGTAGGGATGCACGATATTCCATATCATTTGGCATATCTTCAAAAGCCTGTTGCGTCATCAGAGCGTCCACATACAAGCCTGTCCCGCCGACAAGCATTGGAACTTTACATCGTTTTATAATGTCTTCCATGATCGGATATGCGGTTGAACAATACTGAGCCACCGAAAAGGATGCATGAGGTGGGACAATGTCCAGCATATGGTGAGGGATATTACCCATTTCATGCGGCTGAATTTTGGCTGTACCGATATCAAATCCTCGGTAAATTTGCATGGAATCGGCCGAAATTACTTCGCCGTTTATTTCCTTTGCCAGCGCAATGGATAAACCGGACTTCCCTGTTGCCGTTGGGCCAACAATACAAACTACGGTTTGATTATCAATCATTACACGATCCTCTTGAACATTTTTTCAAAATCTTTCTTATGTATCGTATAAATAATAGGTCGGCCGTGAGGACAATATTTAATATCCGGAATGGCAAACAGATTGTCAATCAGCGCTTGCTGCTCGGCCTTATGGCTATACTGACCGCCTTTTACAGCGGATTTACACGCCATGGATTCCAGTATTTTTGTCCGTTTATCTTTTGTAATGCGATTGTCTGTCAAGTTGGCGGCGGCATGCTCTAAAATATCGGAGATATCTTCTTTGGCTATTTCAGCCGGAATGGCACGAACCATAATGGCATTTCCGCCATAGTCCTCCATTTCAAAGCCGCACTCGGTAAATGAATCCATTTCCTCGAGTATAAAGAGTTTATCCTGCCGATCCAATGATACAATACATTCCACTAAGAGTGGCTGTGACTCGCTTTTACTCTTACAATTAAGTTTTTCGAAAATCAAACGTTCATGTGCGGCATGTTTATCGATAAAATATACCTCATCTGCACATTGAGCAATAATGTATGTATTAAAGATTTCACCGATACACAATATCTGAGCCGGAATCTCTGTTTTAATCGGTTCAGGCTTAACAACTGTAAATGTAGTTGAGGTTTCACGCTGGATTTTCGACTCAACCGGAGCAACAAAGGGCATTTGCGGGGCTGTACGATCGGTAAACGTCACAACAAAGGGGTGTTGCGTCGGTTTGGGCGTGTGATTATTAGTCGAATGGGTTTCGGGTACTTTAATAATTGCATTGGGGGCTTTGGGTTTTACTGAGGGTGTAGTCACAATCGGTTGGGTAATATTCATGACCGGCTGTTGGGACGATATTTCATAAAAACCGGCAATGATTTTCCGCTGTTCCTGTGGTTCGAGTTCTTTTTTTGCGGCAACATAGCGCTGATCCATGTTCTTTAATGCTTGAGATACAGCCTGAAAAACGGCACTGAAAACTAATTTTTCATCCGAAAATTTCACAATACTTTTCGAGGGGTGAACATTAACATCAATGCTGGTAGCATCCAAATCTAGAGAAAGTACACACACGGGATATTTGCCGCTCATTATACTTCCGGCGTAAGCCGATTCTACCGCTTTGGCAAGTAACCCGGAGGTAATACATCTTCCGTTTATGAAGAAAAATTGCTGATTGCGATTGCCGCGTGCCGCTAAAGGTTTGCACACCAGTCCGGTAACGCGAATAGCGTCCTCCCCTTTAACGGGAACCATAGACCGAGCTTGCTGTGAACCCAATACGACAGATGCCGCACTGGTAAGTTTCCCATCACCCGGAGTAAACAGTTCTTCCTTATTGTTACTATAGTGCTGGAAAGATATTTCCGGATGTGATAACGCCAAGCGATCCAAAAGCGCACTAATCGCACCTGTTTCGGATCGTTCTGTTTTCAGAAACTTCTTTCTGGCGGGTGTATTATAAAATAAATTCTCAACCGTGATGGATGTGCCGACAGGCGCACCCACCGGTTCTTTTGTTGTAACAACGCCGCCATCCAGACAAATGAATGTTCCTTCGATATCATCTTTTGTTCGGGTAGTCATTTGTACTTGCGAAACCGCCGCAATCGATGCCAAGGCTTCACCTCGGAAGCCTAAGGTGAGGACTCCGCTGATATCTTGTGCGTTTTGAATTTTACTGGTTGCATGGCGCAAGAAACAAGTTTGTGCATCCGATTCATTCATGCCGCATCCGTTATCGGTAATGCGAATAAGGCGCACGCCGCCACATTCGATATCAATGCGTATTTTTGTTGCGCCGGCATCGATAGCATTTTCAACTAATTCTTTGATGACGCTGGCGGGGCGTTCAACAACCTCGCCTGCGGCGATTAATTGTGCAACTTCTGTCGGCAATACACGAACTTGTTTCATAAATAACTCCTATTAATAGTCCTCTCCACGAGATAGGCGGGTAAGTTTATAGAGCATGTTCAATGCCTCCAACGGAGAAAGGGTTTCAGCGTTGGTATTTTTTAATTGATTGATAATGGCGGCTGAATTATCATCCAGCAACGATAACTGTCTGACTGCGTCATCATTTTCTGACGTTATAGCTTTCGAAGCCGTTTTTATGGTTTCCTTAAGTACGCGTTTGGCACAATCAATAACCTCTTGCTCCACGCCCGCTAATTTAGCAACCTCTATACCGTAACTTTCATCTGCTGCTCCGGCAACAATTTTGCGCAAAAAGATAATCTCATCACCTTTTTTCTTGACGGCGATACGGCAATTTTTTACGCCCTCTACCTTGCCTTCCAACTCGGTTAATTCGTGGTAATGTGTAGCAAAGATGCATTTTGCGCCTAGTTTTTCGGCGTTTGCGGTATATTCCAGAACTGCACGGGCGATTGCCATACCGTCATAGGTGCTGGTGCCGCGACCAATTTCAT